>DAIQRN010000035.1:0-12048 GCA_036786185.1 Acidovorax sp.
CCGACCGCCAGCCCGAGTTCACGCAGATCGACTGCGAGACCTCGTTCCTGAACGAAGAGGAAATCCGCGCCATCTTCCAGCGCATGATCAAGGAAGTGTTCCAGCAGCAGCTGGGTGTGGACCTGGGCGAATTCCCCACCATGACCTACCAGGAAGCGGCGCACCGCTTCGGCTCCGACAAGCCCGACCTGCGTGTCAAGCTCGAATTCACCGAGCTGACCGACGTGATGAAGGACGTGGACTTCAAGGTCTTCTCCGGCGCCGCCAACATGAAGGGCGGCCGTGTGGTGGCCCTGCGCGTGCCCGGTGGCTCGGCCGAGAACGGCGGCATCAGCCGTGGCGAGATCGACCAGTACACCGAATTCGTCAAGATCTATGGCGCCAAGGGCCTGGCCTACATCCGCGTGAATGAAGTGGCCAAGGGCAAGGAGGGCCTGCAATCCCCCATCGTCAAGAACATCCACGACGCCGCCATTGCCGAAATCCTCCTGCGCACCGGCGCGCAGGACGGCGACCTGCTGTTCTTCGGCGCCGACAAGGAAAAGATCGTCAACGACGCCATCGGTGCCCTGCGCCTGAAGGTCGGCCACAGCGAGTTCGGCAAGAAGAATGGCCTGTTCGAAGACCGCTGGGCACCTCTGTGGGTGGTGGACTTCCCCATGTTCGAGCACGACGAGGAAGAAGACCGCTGGACGGCTGTGCACCACCCCTTCACCAGCCCCAAGGATGGTCACGAAGACCTCATGGATACCGACCCTGGCAAGTGCCTTGCCAAGGCCTACGACATGGTGCTCAACGGCTGGGAGCTGGGCGGCGGCTCGGTGCGTATCCACCGTGCCGACGTGCAGAGCAAGGTGTTCACCGCGCTCAAGATCACGCCCGAGGACGCACAGGCCAAGTTTGGCTATCTGCTGGACGCGTTGCAGTACGGCGCGCCCCCGCACGGTGGCCTGGCGTTTGGTTTGGACCGTCTGATCACCCTGATGACCGGCGCAGAGTCCATCCGCGATGTGATCGCCTTCCCCAAGACCCAGCGCGCGCAGGATCTGCTGACGCAGGCACCGTCGCCGGTGGATGAGAAGCAGCTGCGCGAGCTGCACATCCGCCTGCGCAACCCGGACGCCATCAAGGTCTCCTGACCCGGGGGCATTCTTCGAACCCTGCGGATGTACTCCCGAGGCATCGCACCAACAAGCGGCACGGGCCTCAGGCCCGCGCCGCTTTTCTTCTGGCCGGCCCGTGCCGGCGCTGTAAAGAGGTTGTCTATGCGCTTCCCCATGATCCGTGCCTTGGCCGCTGGGGCCGTGCTGTTGGCCCTGGCGGCCTGCGGCGAAAAGAAAACCGAACTCGGCCAGGGTGGCTCCGTTGTCACTGGCTCGGCGGGCCCGCAGGGCGCGCAGAACGCTGCGAAGGAGCTGGTGCGCTGCGATGCGCCCGTGGCCACCGTGGCGCTGGCCGAGAACCCCCATGGCTATGTCATGCGCGCGGACTACCAGTTGCCGGCCTCGCCCGTGCCACTGGTCAAGCTGCTGGCGCAGCAAAGCGGGTGTTTTCGTGTGGTGGACCGGGGCGCGGGCCTGCGCGGCACCGTGCGCGAGCAGGAGCTGAAAGAAACGGGCGTACTGCGCCAGCAGGGCTCCACCGTGGCCAAGGGCAAGGGGTATGAGGCGCAGTACACCCTCACGCCCAGTCTCACCTTCAGCGAGCAGGACGCGGGGCGCGGCCTCTCCGGCGTGATCGCCATGATCCCGGTGCTGCGCGACATCGCGGGCCTGGCGGGGCTGGTGGAGCAGGTCAAGTTCAAGGAGGCGCAGACGGCGCTGCTGCTGTCCGACAACGAAACCACCGAGCAGGTCGCGGCCGCCACCGGGGCGGCGCGCACCACCGACCTGGGTGTGGGCGGCTTCGTGCTGGGCAAGCTGGGTGGCGCTGCCGGTGCGGGCTGGAGCAATACCAATGAGGGCAAGGTGATCGCCGCCGCTTTTCTGGATACGCACAACCAGCTGGTGGTGCAGGTGCGGGCGTTGCAGGCCAAGGAGCTGCCGCCACCGGTGGCCACCAAGGCGCCTTAAGGCGCGCAGACGGGAGTGACGGATGCACGCACCGCGGCCGTTCAAGATCCCCGAGTCGGTGCTGGTGATCATCCACACCCCCGCGTTGGACGTGCTGCTGATCCGGCGCGTGGGCGGCGAGGGGCATTGGCAGTCCGTCACCGGCAGCAAGGACATGCCCGATGAGCCTTTCGAGGCCACGGCCCGGCGCGAGGTGTGGGAAGAGACGGGCATCGCCACCCACGCACCGGGCTGCATGCTGACAGACTGGTGGCTGGAGAACGAGTACGACATCTGGCCTCAATGGCGGCACCGCTATGCGCCTGGTGTGGTGCGTAACCGCGAGCGTGTTTTCGGGCTGTGTGTGCCCCATGGCACGCCGGTGGTCCTGAGCCCGCGTGAGCACGATGCCTGCCAGTGGCTGCCCTGGCGGCAGGCGGCGGACACCTGCTTTTCTGCGTCGAATGCCGAGGCCTGCCTCTTGCTGCCGCGCCTTTCGCCCGCAACTTGAGTTGGTCGGTGGGCGTTGCACTGTGCGCCTTGCGACACAATCCCGGGGGTGCGCCTGGCCGGGGCGCCATCAAGGCACTGGCAAGAGCGTTCAATAACGGTTTCTAGCATCATGGAACACGACGACATTCTTCGGGTGGCTACCTACAACATCCACAAGGGCGTACAGGGCCTGGGCCCCGCGCGGCGGCTGGAGATCCATAACCTGGGCCATGCGGTCGAGCAGCTCGACGCCGACATCGTGTGCCTGCAGGAGGTGCGTCACCTCAACCGCCGCGAGGCCGCGTACTTCGACCGCTGGCCCGACGTGCCGCAGGCCCAATACCTGGCGCCCGAGGGCTACGAGGCGGTCTATCGCACCAATGCCTACACGCGGCACGGCGAGCATGGCAATGCGCTGCTGTCGCGCTGGCCCGTGATCGGGCACCAGCACGAGGACATCTCCGACCACCGCTTCGAACAGCGCGGACTGCTGCATGTGGAAGTGGACGCGCATGGCCGCCGCGTGCACGTCATCGTGGTGCACCTGGGGCTGGTTCCGGGCAGCCGCCTGCGCCAGGTGGCGCAGCTGCAGCGGTTCATTGCGCGCGAGGTGCCCGATGGCGCACCGCTGGTGGTGGCGGGCGACTTCAACGACTGGGGCTTTCAGATCAAGAGCATGCTGGCGGGCTTTGGCCTGTTTGAATACGACGAGGCGCCACGCGCCTTCACCTACCCTGCGCGGTTGCCGCTGGCGCAGCTGGACCATGTCTATGTGCGCGGCCTCACGCCGCTGTCGCTGCAGGTGCCGCGCGGTCGTATCTGGTGGCGCATGTCCGACCACCTGCCGCTGATCGCGGAATTCCGCCTGTCATGAGACTGCGCAAAACTCCTGGTACTTCCCTCGGTGCCGAGTTTGCCAATGACCACCACGTGCGCCTGCTGCAGGGTGCCCAGGAGCTCTTTCCCGCGCTGATCGAAGCCATGGACGCGGCGCTGTCCGACATCCAGTTCGAGACCTACATCTTCGACTTCACCGGTTCCGGCGCGACCGTGGCCCAGGCGCTGATGCGTGCCGCGCAGCGCGGCGTGCGCACCCAGCTGGTGGTGGACGGCGTGGGCACGGGCGCCCTGCCCAGCGCGTGGGCCCAGCGCTTTGACGCCGCCGGTGTGCAGTACCGCGTGTACTCGCCGCTGGGTCCGCTGGGCTTGCTGCTGCCCCACCGCTGGCGCAGGCTGCACCGCAAGCTGTGCGTGGTGGACGGCTGCACGTTGTTTTGCGGCGGCATCAACGTGCTGGATGACTTCTACGACCCCAACCACGGCACGCTGGATGCACCGCGCTTTGATTTTGCGGTACAGACCATGGGCAGCCTGGTGGACACCGCCAGCGAGACCATGGACCTGCTGTGGTGGCGCATGCAGGCCGTGCGCGACGTGCGCCAGCGCCACCTGCCCCAGGCGCTGCAGGCCCTGCGTGCGGCCAGCCGGGCCAGCCATGCCGCCAAGGCGGCCGAGGCAGGGGCGCAGCCCATGCGCGCTGCGCTGGTGTTGCGCGACAACGTGCGCAACCGCAGCCGCATCGAAAAAACCTACCGTCGCGCCATCGGCACCGCGCGGCACGAGGTGATCATTGCGAACGCCTACTTTCTGCCCGGCGGCAAGCTGCGCCGCGCGCTGGTGATGGCCGCGCGCCGGGGCGTGCGCGTGCGCCTGCTGCTGCAGGGGCGGTACGAATACTTCATGCAGTACCACGCAGCCCGTCCGGTGTATGGCGCGCTGTTGGAGGCCGGGGTCGAGATCTACGAGTACGCCCCCAGCTTTCTGCACGCCAAGGTGGCTGTCATCGACGCGCAGGGCGACCGGCCCTGGGCCACGGTGGGTTCGTCCAACCTTGACCCGCTCTCGCTGCTGCTGGCGCGCGAAGCCAACGTGGTGGTGGAAGACGCCGCCTTTGCCACCGACCTGCGCCAGCGCCTGGTGCACGCCATGCAGCATGCCGGCCGCCGCATGGACCCGGCGCGCTACGCGGGCCGCCCCCTGCGCCAGCGCGCGCTCGACCGCGTGGCGTTTGGCCTGATGCGCCTGGCCCTGTGGATCACCGGCAACCGGTACTGAGCTGCGGCGTCTGTGCCGGCGTGTGCTCGTTGAATTGTTTGCTATATAACTAATAGCTGCTTGCGCTTGTGCAGCAAGCGCTGGGGGCCTAAAACCCTTTAAATCTGCTGCCCCACGTTCGCTGGTAGGATGCCGCTCATGTCCAGCCAACCCGCCGCCGCCATGACGACCACCCCGCCGGAAGAAGAAGGCACCCCCGTATCCGTGAAGATCCGCGAGCGGATCAACGCGTCGCGCAAGCGCTTTCATGCCAACGACAACATTGCCGAATTCATCGAGCCCGGCGAGCTGGAGCAGTTGCTCGACGAGGTCGAGGTCAAGATGCAGGGCGTGCTCGACAGCCTGGTCATCAACACCGAAGGCGACCACAACACCAACAACACCGCGCGCCGCGTGGCCAAGATGTACCTCAACGAGGTGTTCCGTGGCCGCTACGTGGCGCAGCCGCCCATCACCGAATTCCCGAACGCCGAGCACCTCAACGAGCTGATGATCGTGGGCCCGCTCACCGTGCGCAGCGCCTGCAGCCACCACTTCTGCCCCGTGATCGGCAAGATCTGGATCGGCGTGATGCCCAACGAGCACACCAACGTGATCGGCCTGTCCAAGTACGCGCGCCTGGTGGACTGGATCATGGGCCGCCCCCAGATCCAGGAAGAAGCCGTGGTGCAGCTGGCCGACCTGATCATGGAAAAGACCCAGCCCGACGGCCTGGCCATCGTCATGGAAGCCAGCCACTTCTGCATGTCCTGGCGCGGCGTGCGCGACAACGACAGCCGCATGATCAACTCGGTCATGCGTGGCTTGTTCCTCAAGGACAGCGCCCTGCGCCGTGAATTTTTGTCCCTCATTCCTGGAAAGAACTGACCATGCTGGTACGCCTGCTTTACGCCAGTCGCGCGGTCGATACCTCGCCCGCCGCCATCGAAGCCATCCTGACGCAGTCGCGCCAGCACAACCCGGGCTCCGGCATCACCGGCGTGCTGTGCTACGGCGGTGGCGTGTTTTTGCAAGCCATCGAGGGCGGCCGCTCTGCGGTGAGCGAGCTGTACGGCCACATCCAGAAAGACCCGCGCCACAAGGACGTGGAGCTGCTGCACTACGAGGAAATCTCCGAGCGGCGCTTTGGTGGCTGGACCATGGGACAGGTCAACCTGTCCAAGATCAACCATTCCATCCTGCTCAAGTACTCCGAGCGCCCCGAACTCGATCCCTATGCGGTGTCGGGCAAGGTGTCGTTTGCACTGCTGGAAGAGTTGATGGCGACCGCATCCATCATCGGCAGGGCATAGAGATCACCCCCCTGAGGCGCTGCGCGCCTTCCCCCCGCTCTCGCACCGCTGCGCGGTGCGGGCAGGGGGACGCCACCGGTGCGGCGGGGCGGCCCTTGCACGGTGGCCCCCGGCTGGGGTCGCGCCAGTTGCCGATGCCGTGAGCGGTACCTGGCCCTTCAATCCAAGCCGCAGCCTCCATCGCGCTGCGGCTTTTTGCATTCAAGCCCTTGCTCTTTCTGCCCTGTGACCTTCACCGCCTTCGCTCTCATCATCCTCGCCGGCCTCATCCATGCGTGCTGGAACATCGTCGCCAAGAAGGCGGGCGGGGATTCGCGCTTTGCGTTCTTCACCTCGGTGCTCCTGATGGTGGTCTGGGCGCCGCTGGGCTGGTGGATGGGGCGCGACGCCGTGCCGCTGTGGGGCGCTGCGCAATGGGGCCTGGTGGTGGCCAGCGGGCTGCTGCACGTGGCCTATTTCGTGATCTTGCTGCGCGGCTACCGCGTGGCCGACCTCACGGTGGTGTACCCGCTGGCGCGCGGCTCGGGGCCGCTGCTGTCGTCGCTGGTGGCCATCACGCTGCTGGGCGAGCAGATCTCGGCGCTGGGCCTTTTGGGCATCGCGGGCGTGGTGGGCGGCGTCTTTCTGATCGCGGGCGGGCCGGGGCTGCTGCGCGCCGCGCACGACCCAGCGGCGCGCCAGCGCGTGCACAAAGGCATGGCCTATGGGCTGCTCACCGGCGCCTTCATCGCCAGCTACACCGTGGTGGACGGCTATGCCGTCAAGTTTCTGCTGATGTCGCCCATCCTCATCGACTACATGGGCAACTTCGTGCGCGTGCTGCTGCTGGCGCCCGTGGTGCTGCGCGACCTGCCCACCGCGCGCACGCTGTGGCTGGCGCAATGGCGCTTTGCGCTGCTGGTGGCGGTGGTCAGCCCCGTGGCCTATGTGCTGGTGCTGTTCGCCATGCAGCAGGCCCCGCTGTCGCATGTGGCGCCGGCGCGGGAGGTGTCCATGCTGTTTGCCGCGCTCATCGGCGGCCATCTGCTGGGCGAGGGCGACCGCGTGGCGCGCATCTGCGGCGCGCTGTGCATTGCGGCGGGCGTCACCGCGCTGGCGCTGGGGTGACTGGCCGCGCATCGCCCCTGCTGCTGGGCTGCGACTTTTCCAGCAGCCCCACGCGGCGCAAGCCCATCGTGCTGGCGCGGGGCCAGCGCCGGGGCATGCGCGTGCAACTGGCGGCGCTGGAATCCTTCGACACGCTGGCCGCTTTGGGCCAATGGCTGGCTCAGCCCGGGGATTGGGTGGGCGGCTTCGACCTGCCTTTCGGACTGCCGCGTGAACTGGTGCAGACGCTGGGCTGGCCCACCGAATGGCGGGCTTGCATGCAGCACTACCTCGCGCTCAGCCGGGCGCAGATCCGCGACCAGTTCGCCGCGTTCTGCGCCGCGCGCCCCGTGGGCGGCAAGTTTGCGCACCGCGCCACCGACGGCCCCGCAGGCTCCAGCCCCAGCATGAAGTGGGTGAACCCACCCGTGGCCTACATGCTGCACGCGGGCCTGCCGCTGCTGCTCGGTGCCGGTGTGCACCTGCCCGGCCTGCAGGCGGGCGACCCGTCGCGCGTGGCGCTGGAGGCCTACCCCGGCCTGCTCGCGCGCGAGGTCCTGGGGCGGCGCAGCTACAAAAGCGACGACCGCGCCAAGCACACGCCCGACCGGCTCATCGCCCGCAAGGACCTGCTCCATGCGCTGGAGCTGGGCCAGACCCGCCTGGGTTTGCGCCTGGCGCTCAGCCACGCGCAGCGCGACGCCCTGGTGGATGACGCCAGCGGCGACAGCCTGGACGCCGTGCTGTGTCTGCTGCAGGCCGCCTGGGCCCAGCAGCGCCATGCTGAGGGCGACGCGCTCTACGGCCTGCCGCCGGGGCTGGACCCGCTCGAAGGCTGGATCGCCACGGCCTGATCGGGGCGTGCGCCATGGATTTGCTATACAAAAAATAGCTGCTTGCGCTTGTCTATCAAGCGCTAGAGGTCAAAATCATTCAAATTCTGTCACCCGCCAAGACGGCGCGTGCGCAGTCGCCCAGGCTGTGCCGGGCCGAAGTGAAACAGAAGGAAACAGGCGCGTCAGCGGCGCGCAACACATGGGCCCATGCCGCGCTGGGCCCGCCCGCAAAACGCGCGGGTCCGCTGCTATTCTCGCCACCGCTCTTCCATGGGAGGGAGGGCGGCAGATAACAAGCAAGATAGGCAAACCATGAACAAAAAGGCAGTTTGGGGCACCGCAGCGGTGCTGCTGGTGGCCGGGTACGGCGCGGCCACCTGGTACTTTGGCGAGCGCGCGCACAGCGCCTACCTGGAAGGGGTGGAAGACGCACGCAAGCTCGTGGGCAGCGAGATGCTGGTGTCGCAGCAATACACCCGGGGCTTCTGGTCGTCGCAAGCCCAGCTGGTGCTGCAGTGGACCCCGCCCGTGTCCGAGGACGCGGAAGACGGCGATGCCAGCGCGGCCGCCCCCCAGCCCATCCGCGTCACGGTGGAGAACACCGTGCGCCACGGCCCGCTGGCGGGCTGGCGCCTGGCCGCCGCCGTGATCGAGACGCGCCTGGGCGCCGTCGAAGGCGTGGGCGACAGCGTGCTCAAGGGCTTTGCCAAGGTCAGCGCCCCCACGCTGACCACCGTGCGCACGCTCACCGGCAGCCACGACATCGCGCTGGCCTGGCCCGCAGGCGAAGCGGGCGACGGCGACAGCCTGGTGCGCTGGCAGCCCCTGGCCTACCAGATGACCCTGAGCGCAGACCGCAGCCGGGTGAGCGGCGACTTCAGCTGGCCCGAGTTCACCATGGACGTGGCGCACAAGGCAGCAGAGGACGAAGAAGGTGAAGAAGACGAGCTCAGCGCCGACGAGGAGCCTGCAGCAGCCACTGCCACCGCTGCGTCGGAGCGCGTGGCGGTGACGGTGCAGGGCATGAAGGGTGACTTCGAGATGCAGCTGCAGGACGGCCTGTGGCTGCTGGCGCCCGGCAAGGCCAAGGGCGCGTTCGGCAAGGTGACCGTCACGCGCGCGCCAGCCGGTGGTGCTGCTCCCCAGCCACTGCTGGCACTGCAGGACCTGTCCTATGGCACCGTCATCGAACGCAGCGGCAGCCACCTGGGCTGGGTCAACACGCTCAAGGGCCAGGGCAGCATCGGCCCCGTGGCACTGGAATCGCTGGAGTTGAACGAAACCGTGAGTCGCATCGACGTGGACGCCGTGAAGGCCGTGCAAAAGCTGCTGCTGGACGCCTACCGCAGCGACCAGGAGGCAGCGCTGTCCGCCACCGAGGCCCCCTGGGCCGCCGCGCTGGGGGAGGCCGTGCCCAAGTTCGTCGCGGCCTTGCCGGCCTATGCCGTGAAGTTGTCGGCCAAGATGGATGGCGAGCAAGGCGGGCTGGAATACGGCTTTGAGCTCAAGAGCGCACCCAATGTGAACATGGTTGCCGAAGGGGCTTGGGGCCCGGCGCTGCTTCAAAGCAGTGCCCTGCACGCCAGCCTGCGTTTGCCCAAGGCCTGGCTGCCCCGCCTGGCCGAAGCCGCGGGCCAGAAGGACGCCAAGCCCGAAGACATCGACGCCATGGTGGGCATGGCCCAGGCGCAGGGCTTCGTCAAGCAGGAAGGCACCCACCTCACCAGCGCCGTGCGCGTGGAAGGCGGCAAGGCCGTGCTCAACGGCAAGGCCATCGACCTGCCTTTTGGCGGGCATTGACCGGCAAATGCTGCAGCCGCCCATGCCGTCATCGCCCGCGCACTCCGCGCGCCGGCGCATGGCGGCGGCGGTGCTGGCGGCCTGGGGCCTGGCCTTCGCCGCAATGGCGGCGCCCGCGCCCTGGTACTACTGGCGCAGCAAGATCGACGGCGCCCGCGTGTGCGCGCAAACATCCCCCGGCCCCGGCTGGGAGCGCGACAGCCCCGCCTACGAAGGCCCCGGCTGCCAGCCGCGCCGCAAGGTGCTGATCGTGCCCGTAAAGCCCGGGTGATGCAGTATCAAAATAATAGCTTGCAGCGCTTGCCAGATAAGCGCTGCAGGCCAAAATCACTTGCAAGAAAAGGCCCGCGTTCCATAATGCACGGCATATGACCGAACTCATCCTCATCCGCCACGGCGAGACCGACTGGAACCGCGAGCTGCGCTTTCAGGGCCATGTGGACGTGCCGCTGAACGCCACCGGCCACGAACAGGCCCGCCGCCTGGCTGAGCGCCTGGCCGCCGATCAACTGATGGTGAACCACCTGGTCTGCAGCGACCTCATCCGCACCCAGCAGACCGCCACGCCCAGCCTGCAGGTGCTGTTCCCTGAGGCCCGCATCGACACCCTGACCGACAGCGCCCTGCGCGAGCAAAACTTTGGCGTGGTGGACGGCAAGCGCGTGGACGACGTCAAGCAGGAACACGCCGACGCGTGGAACCAGTGGCTGCGCTTTGAAGCCGACTACGGCATGCCCGGCGGCGAGACCACCCGCCAGTTCCACACCCGCGTGATGGACGCCGTCTACCGCATCGCCCAGCAGCACAGCGGCCAGACCGTGATGGAGGTCACCCACGGCGGCGTGCTCGACATGATCTGGCGCACTGCGCGCGGCACAGGGCTGGACGGCCCGCGCCAGAGCGACATCCCCAACGCGGGGCTCAATCGTGTGCGGGTGAGTGGAGAAGCGGTGGAGGTGCTGGACTGGGCCGATGTGCGGCACCTGGCGGATTTGCCGGAGCAGCCGGTGTATGACCAGACGAAGTTGGTGGTGCGGTAATTGACTAACGCATAGTTCAATATCAGGACCGGGCGAGAAAGGCCCGAGTTATCTTTTCAGCGCTCTCTGCGTCGTTTGCCAGCCCCAGAAATGCAACTGCAGCGATAGCCCCGAATATTTCAGCGAACTTCAGGATTGCGTGAACTTCTTCTTCATCGTACGAAGGTTCGACTGCAAATTCGCTTTGCCAACGCTGGACGTGTAAACCTCCTGTGTGCGTATATGCGCACATGGATGACCAGTGCGCCTTCCTCAGCGCTTCCAGATTGGCATCAGCGAAGTCGTGGGCCCTTTCTACGGCAGAGACTAAGGCTGAAAAATCGGGTGGATTTCCACCGCCGATAAATGATTCGACCTGGGCGTCTGTGGCGCAGTGGGCCAGCCACTCGCCTCGCACGTAGGCTTCAAACTCGACACGGACGAGAGAGAATGCTGAACCATATAAGCAGCGCTCGACAAGAACGACGATGGAATGGTGGTGTTCTTGTGCAAGCGCGAAGCATGCTGCTGCAGCACGTGAGCGATTTGAGGCGGAGATGGTTTTCTCATGCACCTGTCGCCGAAGCAGTTCAACGAATTGGCCTGCTGTACTGATACGAGTATGGAAATCCATAGAGGCGAACGCAGACGTTTCGGTCTTGTGCTCAGAGGCCATGGTTGTGACAGTCGCTAGTGGACTCACGCCACTGGCAACCCCAGCACCCCATTCACCATTCCCACCTGCCGCGCCAACCGCACCGACTCCGGCTGCCCATTCACTAACGGCTGCACTACGTTCTGCACCGCCCCCCACTGCCCGTTGCGCTGCAGCGCATCCACCCAGATCTGGTGGAACAAATCCCGCTGCGCGTGGCTACCGCCAATCTCAAACAGCCGGGGCAGGGCCACGCCCAGTTTCTCCACTGCCGTCGCCCAGTCGCCCTGCGCATGCGCCAGCAGGCCGTGGGCGGCGGGCACACACACCTGCTGCCACACGGTGCGCTCATGCGCCTCGGTGCGGGAGGCAGCGTGGGCCTCGATGTTGCGCAGCAGCGTGCGCGCGGCCTCCATGCGGCCAGCGCGGGCCAGGCCGTAGAGGTATTGCAGGTCCAGAAAGGGCAGTACATGGTCGGCCAGGCGCAGTGCCAGGTGGTCGGCTACGTCGGCCCAGCGGTTGCCCACGTCCACGCCTGCCAGCTCCAGCCGGGCGAGCAGTGACACGGCGTTGATCTGGTCTTGGGTGTATTCCTTGACCACGCCCCAGACCTGCTGGTCGTAGAGCGCCACCACCTCGGCATGCCTGTCCTGCTCCAGCAAAAACAGCGCCTGGTGCCACCAGTTGTGCGTGACCATGAAG
>DAIQRN010000427.1:0-2944 GCA_036786185.1 Acidovorax sp.
GCCGCTCGCGGATGATCCACTCGGCCGCCTTTTCGGCCAGCATCAGCGTGGGCGAGTTGGTGTTGCCGCTGGTGATGGTGGGCATGGCGCCTGCATCCACCACGCGCAGGCCGGCCACCACGCCGCCGCGCCCATCGCGCACGCGCAGTTGCGCATCCAGCACGGCCATCGGGTCGCCGTCGCGGCCCATCTTGGTGGTGCCCACGGGGTGGAAGATGGTGGTGGCAATGTCGCCCGCCAGCCGCGCCAGGTCTTCGTCCGTCTGGTACTGGGTGCCGGGCTTCCATTCTTCAGGCCGGTACTTGGCCAGCGCGGGCTGGGCCACGATGCGGCGCGTGACGCGCAGGCTGTCGGCGGCCACCTGGCGGTCTTCGGGCGTGCTGAGGTAGTTGGGTGCGATGGCGGGGGCGGCCTTGAAGTCGGCGCTCTTGATGTTGACCGTGCCCCGGCTCGTGGGGTTGAGGTTGCACACGCTGGCCGTGAACGCCGGAAAGCTGTGCAGCGGCTCGCCAAACGCATCGAGCGACAGCGGTTGCACGTGGTATTCGATGTTCGGGTAGGGCTGGTCGGCGCTGCTGCGGGTGAAAGCGCCCAGCTGCGAGGGCGCCATGCTCATGGGCCCGCTGCGCTTGAGCGCGTACTCAAGCCCGATCTTGGCCTTGCCCACCAGCGAGCTGGCCATGGTGTTGAGCGTCTGCACGCCCTGCACCTTGAACACCGCCCGGATCTGCAGGTGGTCTTGCAGGTTGGCGCCCACGCCGGGCAGGTCCACCTTCACCTCCACGCCGTGCTGGCGCAGCAGCGCGGCGGGGCCGATGCCCGAGAGCTGCAGCAGCTGGGGCGAATTGACGGCGCCCGCGCTCAAGATCACCTCACCCGTTGCGCGGGCCGTGACCATCTCGTGGCCGTCCCACACCAGCACGCCGGTGCAGCGCTGGCTGCCATCGGGCTGGGTTTCGAGGATGAGCTTGGACGCCTGTGCGCTGGTCCACATCTCGAAGTTGGGGCGGCCATAGCAGGTGGGCCGCAAAAACGCCTTGGCCGTGTTCCAGCGCCAGCCGCTTTTCTGGTTGACCTCGAAGTAACCCACGCCCTCGTTGCTGCCGCTGTTGAAGTCGTCGGTGGCCGGGATGCCCGCCTGCTGCGCAGCGTGGGCAAAGGCGTCGAGCACATCCCAGCGCAGGCGCTGTTTTTCCACCCGCCACTCGCCGGTGCTGCCGGTGGCCTTGTTGCCGTGCAGGCGCTTGAAATTTTCGTTCACACCCCCGGGCTGGTCCAGGCGCCAGTGGTCTTCGTGGCGGCGGAAGTAGGGCAGGGCGTTGTCCCAGCGCCAGCTGGCGTCGCCCGTCAGTTCGGCCCACTGGTCGTAGTCGCGCGCCTGGCCGCGCATGTAGATCATGCCGTTGATGCTGCTGCAGCCGCCCAGCGTCTTGCCGCGCGGGTAGCGCAGGGTGCGGCCGTTCAGGCCCGCGTCGGGCTCGGTGTTGTAGAGCCAGTCGGTGCGCGGGTTGCCAATGCAGTACAGATAGCCCACGGGGATGTGGATCCAGTGGTAGTCGTCCTTGCGGCCCGCTTCGATCAGCAGCACGCGGTGGCGGCCGTCGGCGCTCAGGCGGTTGGCCAGCAGGGAGCCGGCCGTGCCCCCGCCGATGATGATGGTGTCAAACGTGGTGTCGCTCATGGAGAAGGGGCGGTGCCAATCAGGGGTGGTAACGGTGGGCCATTGTGCGGATGGGGCAGGCCCTGTCGATAGGGTGTATGCCTGTTGCTACACTTTTGGTAGATGCTGGCGCTTGCAGGTATTGCGCCAGGCGTCGATTTGATAATAATTACACGCTTCGTCACCTGTGTTTGCTTGACAGGCTGGTGTCCGACAGCGCGTGCAGGATTCGCTCCGCTACCATGCACGCTCTTCCTTGCTGCTTCTTGACGACCCTAGCCCTGCGGCTGCCCTGGTGGCCTGACCCATGACCGACCACGCCCCCCACATCGTTCGCGCCGATACGCCCCAAGGGCCGTGCGCGCAGCTGCGTGGGCGCTGGGGCGCGGCCGAGCTGGGCAATGCGAAGCAGTGGCAGGCCGTGTCGGACCAGCTGCGGGGCGCACCGCCCGCACCCACCCTGGGCTGGGACCTGCGGGAGCTGCAGTGGCTGGACCATGTGGGCGCGCAGCTGCTGTGGAACCACTGGCAGCACGCCTGGCCCGCCCAGCTGGCCTGCACCGACAGCCAGCGCACCATGCTCACGCGCGTGGCCCAGTTCACCTGCGTGGCACCGCCGCCCGAGCGCTGGCGCCTGGGCGAACAGATCGACCACCTGGGCGTGCTGGTGCTGCATGGCGTGGACCATGCCCGCCACCTGCTGGAAATGTTGGGCCAGCTGGTGCTGGACCTGGGCCGCCTGGCGCGTGCGCCGCGCAAGGGGCCGTGGCGCGATGTGTCCGGCCACCTGTACCGCATGGGCGCCACAGCGCTGCCCATCACGGCGCTGGTGGGGTTCCTCATTGGGGTGGTGCTGGCCTACCTGATGAGCCTGCAGCTGCGGCAGTTTGGTGCCGAGTCGTTCATCGTCAACATCCTGGGTATTTCGCTGATCCGCGAGCTGGGCCCCATGCTGGCGGCCATCCTGGTGGCGGGCCGCTCGGGCTCGTCCATCACCGCGCAGATCGGTGTGATGCGCGTGACCGAAGAGCTGGACGCCATGCGCGTCATGGGCATACCGCACGGCTTTCGGCTGGTGATGCCGCGCACCCTGGCGCTGGCGCTGGCCATGCCGCTCATCAGCGTGTGGACCACGCTGGCCGCGCTGGCAGGCGGCATGCTGGCGGCCGACATCTCCATGGACATCTCGCCGTCGTACTTTGTGCAGGCACTGCCTGCTGCGGTGAAGATCGGCAACCTGGGCCTGGCCATGGCCAAGTCGGTGGTGTTTGGTGCGTTCATTGC
>DAIQRN010000036.1:0-12013 GCA_036786185.1 Acidovorax sp.
TCGATCTCCAGCGTGCGCGCGCACCACAAGCGCGGCGCCGTGCGCTGGGACATCGTGAAGCGCCTGGCGCCCGGCATCGTGCTCGGCGGCTTTGTCGCCAGTCTGGGCGTTTTCGCGCTGCTCAAAGGCTCGTTCCTGGCCGTCTTCTTTGCACTGTTCGTGAGCTTCTCGGCCACGCAGATGTTCTTGGACAAGAAACCCGCACCCTCGCGCCAGATGCCGGGCGGCGCGGGCCAGGTGGCGGCGGGCGGTGTGATTGGCTTTCTGTCGGGCCTGGTGGGCGCGGGCGGCGGCTTCGTGAGCGTGCCTTTCATGACCTGGTGCAATGTGCCCATCCACAACGCCGTGGCCACCAGTGCCGCTTTGGGCTTTCCGATTGCGCTGGCCAACGTGGTGGGCTACGCCATCAGCGGCCAGAGCGTCACGGATCTGCCCACGGCCTCGCTCGGCTACATCTGGCTGCCCGCGCTGGCCGTGATCGCCACCTGCAGCGTGCTGACCGCCCCGTTGGGCGCCAAAGCCGCGCACAGCCTGCCGGTCAAGCAGCTCAAGCGGGTGTTTGCATCGCTGTTGTTTGGATTGGCGGCCTACATGCTCTGGAAGGGCGTCACGGCGCCCTGAGCTCAGGACTGAATCGGACGGCGCTGGCCCTGTGCCTTGGGTGGCAGCGGCTTGCGCAGCAGGGCGCGAAACTCCTCGGCGGGCAGGCCCGGCGCACACAAAAAGCCCTGGTAGTGGTCGCACTGCATCTGCTGCAGCACGGCCTGCTGGGTTTCGGTCTCCACACCCTCGGCCACCACCTCGATGTGCATGGCGCGGCCCATGCTGACGATGGCGCTTACGATGGCGCGGTCGCCCTCGTCATCGGGTAGCCCGCGCACAAAGGCCTGGTCGATCTTGAGCTTGTGGATGGGCAGCTTCTTGAGATAGGCCAGGCTGGAATACCCCGTGCCAAAGTCGTCAATCGCCAGGCCAATGCCCAGGCCCGCCAGCACGTGCAGGCGCTGCTCCATCTCCTGCGCGTCCTGCAGCAATATGGTTTCGGTCAGCTCCAGCTCCAGGAGCGTGGGAGGTAACTGGTGCACCGCCAACAGGCGCGTGATCCGGTCCACGAAATCAGGCTGGCGAAACTCCAGCGCCGACACGTTTACCGAGATCATGATGGGCGTGCCACCGTGCATCCACAACGCAGCCTCGCGCACCGCCTGCTCCATGACCCAGGCACCCAGCGTGACGATATAACCGGACTCCTCGGCCAGAGGGATGAAGTGCATGGGCGACACCGCCCCCAGTTCCGGGTCGGTCCAGCGGATGAGCGCCTCGGCCCCGGTGATGCGGCCCGTGGCCGTGTTCACCTGCGGCTGGTAGTGCACGGCCATGCGTTCATGGCTCAGCGCCTGGCGCATGGCATGCTCCATCTGCATGCGCGAAAGCAGGTTGGCATTCATCTGCGGCTGGTAGAAGCCGTAGCTGCCCCGGCCGCGCTCCTTGACACGGTACATGGCCGTGTCGGCCTGCTTGATGAGCTCGTCCAGGCTGGTGCCGTCCTGCGGATACAGCGCCATGCCAATGCTGCACTGGATCGAAAAACCCATGTTGTCCAGCATGAAGGGCCTGAGCATGTCGTCCAGAATGCGGCGCGCCACGTGCTCCGCCACCACGGCGTCGCTGCCATGCAGGTAGATGACGAACTCGTCCCCACCCAAACGGCATAGCATGTCCGTTTGACGCAGGCAGGTCTGCAGGCGCTCGGCCACCAGCTGCAGCACACGGTCGCCAAACGGGTGGCCCAGCGAGTCGTTGATGATCTTGAAACGGTCCAGGTCGAGGAACAGGATGGCAAAGCCCGTGTCGCTCTGCCGTGCGCCCTGGATGGCGGTGTCCACGCGCTGCGACAGCAGCAGGCGGTTGGGCAGGCCGGTGAGAACGTCGCTGTAGGCCAGCTCCTCGATGCGTTTTTGCGCCGCATGCTGCAGCGTGAGGTCGCGCATGAAGCCAATGCTTTGCACCAGGCGGCCCTCGTCGTCGCGCAGGGCCACCCAAGACAGCTGCACCGCGCAATAGGCGCCGTTGTCGCGGGGCAGCCAGAGCTCGCCCTCCCAGAATCCTTCGTTGGCCCAGCCCAGCAGCACTTGCTCCATGAAGGTCGCGTCCGAACCACCACCAAACAGCGAGGCGGCCATGCAACCATCAAAAGACTTGGCCGATGGGCCGACCAGGATCTCGCAGCCCGGATTCATGCGCAGGATGCGATGCTGGCTGTCGGCAATGAAGATCGCGTCCAGGCTGGACTCGAACACCCGCGCCGCCAGGCGCAGGCTGGCCTGCACCTCGGTCTGGCGCGTGATGTCGTGGTAGGAATACACACGGCCCACGGGTCGCCCCCGGCTGAACTGCGGCACCGTGCGCAGTTCCAGCACCGTACCATTGCGCAGCGCCAGAATGTCGGTGCTTTCCAGCATGGGTTCGCGGGCCAAGGCGGCCAGGCGGTCCGCATAGGCCGACGGGTCCTGCATCTGGGAGGCCATGTGCGCATACACAGCGGCATCGTTGCGCTCCAGCAGCAGCTCCTTGGGAAGACTCCACAGCTGGGCCAGACGCTGGTTGAAGGCCCGTACCTGGCCGTCCAGGCTGCACACGAGGATGCCGTCGGCTGCCGAATCCAGCGTGGCGCGCAATTCGGACAACAGGGTTTCCAGCTCTCGCTCGGTCGCTTCGTGCTGGCTGCGGTCCAGCATGGTCACCATCAGCACCGCGCCGTCGGCACCATTCTGCGGCGCCAGGGCAACCTTCCAGTTCACGGGCACCATGTGGCCGTCGGACCGCAGCACGCTCGTGTGGGAATGGATTCCGCCCGCGATCACCTGGGCGGGCTCGCTCCAGAAGGCAAGGTCCTGGGGCGTGGACGCCAGGCTGAGCACGGACACACCCTGCATTGCCTCTACAGGCGACCCCACCAGCTGCGCGGCGGCCGCATTGGCGTGCAGGATGAGCAGGCTCGATGGATCAACGAGCCAGACGGCCTCTTGAAGCCCGTCCAGCAGGCCCTGGTGCGGCAACGCCGTCACGGGCTACCCTCTTCAGAGGCGGGACAGACCGCGCGTTCGAAAAAGTAGCAGATGCGTTGCCGGGGCGACAGATAGTCCAGCGCATCGCGCGGCAGCTGTGCGGGCTTGAGGCTGCGCCGGATACCCAGCTCCGGCACCGTCTCCAGGTCGAGAATGGGCGCCTCTTCCTTGGGAACACCGGTGTCGTGCACGATGACCTTGGGCCGCAGCGGGCGCGACGAGTTGACCGAGGCGACGATCGCATAGCGGTCATTGACCAACTGCACGATGGAGCCCGGAGGATAGACCCCCATCATGCGGATGAAAGCCCCCAGCACCACAGGGTCGAACCGGGCCTTGAGCTGCGCGAAGATGACCGACAGCGCCTCATGGGGCGTGAGCGCATCCGCCCCATGGGCAGGGTTGCACATGCGGTCGTAGTGGTTGACCAGGGCCAGCACCTGGCCAGCGCGGCCCAGGTCTGCGCCCGACAGGTGCAAGGGGAAGCCGCTGCAGTCCGCCATTTCATGGTGTTGGGCAATGGCCGTCAGCACGGCCGAGGGCAGACCCATACGGGTCGCGCAGGCCACGGATTCACCCACATGACTCTCGTAGTGCGACCGCTCCACCGGCGTCATGGACGGGTCGGCCTGCCTCACGTGGGCTGGCAGCTTGAGCTTGCCCAGATCGTGGATGAGCGCCGCCACGCCCAGGTCGTGCAGCTCGGCGCTTTTCATGCCCAGGGCACGGCCCAACAGCAAGGAGAGCACCATCACGTTGACGGGATGCAGCGCACTGCGCTCGCCCACCCCTTCCGACAGCAGGCGGATGACCGAGTCGCCGTTGTCCAGCAACTCGGCCACGCAGCCCGATACCAGCGCCTCTCCTCGGATTCGGGCCTGATCGGGATGCTCGGTCACCGCACGCTCCAGCGCCTCGTACTGCCGCGTGGCCTCGTCAAAGCGCTGGTTGCAGGCGGTCAGTGCGCTGTTTTGCGCCTCCAGCAGCGCGCGCCGACGCACAGCCTCCGGGTTTGCCACCGGGAGGTGGCTTGCCTGCGGCCCGACCGCGGGAGGTGCAGTCCTCCCCGGCCCGCTCCCGGCTGCCGACACCAGCGCATGGTGGTCGGGATCGCTCTTGGCGGGAACGTAGCGAACTTCCGTCAGGCCCAGATCGCGCAAGGTAGCGATCTGGTCCACCGACGCCACCCGAAAGTTGTTGACTGGAAAGGGATGGCGCATCCAGCCCATGTCGAGCTGGATGAACATGCCAACACGCAGCTGGCTGATGTCGATGAGGATGGAAGAGTTCACTTCGGGCATGTGCGACATGGGGACGTGAAGACCACCAATAGTTACGCACATTATCACTTGTGACGGGTTTCCTGAAGCTGGGCGCGGCGCCACGGCAACACCCGAGCGGGCACCTACGCTGTCACTTTAGCGGCACCAGAGCGAGGGTTTATAGACCAGATCCATCCACAGTGCCCAGCCCGCCACGGCGCACAGCAGCCCCCCGGCCAGCCGGGTGCCCCATTCGGCACGAAAGCCATCCAGGCGGCTGCGCAGGCGGCTCCAGGCCCAGGGGCCACCCACCAGCCACAGGCCACTGCCCAGGCCAAACAGTGCCATCGCAAGGGCGCCTTGCAGCGGGCCGCCGCTGAGGGCGGCCACGAGCAGGGCCGAGTACAGCAACCCACAGGGCATCAGCGCCCACAGCAGTCCCGTTGCCAGGACCCCGCCCGGCGCGGCCACCAGAGGCCGCACGCGCGCCCACACGGCCCGGCCCGCCTGCTCCACCCAGGCGGGCTGGCGCGACTGGACCAGCATCGCCAGCCCCCAGGCCATGACGGCCACATGCATCAGCGTCCAGACCGGGTGCAGCGCCATGGTTTGCTGGGTGATCCAGGCCAGGCTGTCCATGGCCAGGGCCGCCAGCGCGCCTGCCGCCGAATACCCCACCAGCCGCCCCCCGTGGAAGGCCAGGCCGCGCCGCACCGCGCCGCCACGGGGCGCCCAGCGGACGGGCTGCTCATCCGCCACACCACCGCCCTGCCCCACCAGCGCGCCACAGGGCGCGGAGCACATGGCCAGGCAGTGGGCTCCGCCGGCCAGGCCCATCAGCAAGGCAGTCCAGGCGATTGTCATGGGATAGGGATTGGTGATTTGAAAAAAATGATAGCTGCTAGCGCTTTTTGTTATTGGCTTTCAATATGAAATCCCAATGAATTCCTCACACAGAAAGCGCAAGAAGCTATATTTTATATAGCAATCAAATGATGCGCGAGAACCGTGTACGGTTGCGGTCGGCCTGCAGATAGCGGTCAAACACCATTGCAACGCCCCGCACAAAGAACCAGCCCATGGCGGTCACCTCGATGCCATCGGGCCGAATCTCCACCAGCCCCTGTTCCGCCATGCCTTCCAATTGCTCGATTTCGGCCGCAAAGTAGCGCTTGAAGTCGATCAGCCAGGCCTGCTCCAGCGACTCGAACAGCAGCTCGCCCTGGCACATGAGCGCCATGATGACCGCGCGGCGCACCATGTCGTCCCGCGTCAGGGCCAGCCCCCGCACCACGGGCAGCCGCCCCTGGTTCAGAAAGTCATAGTACTCGTCCAGCGTCTTGGCGTTCTGGCTGTAGGTGGCGCCCACCTTGCCGATGGCCGATACGCCCAGGCCGATCAGGTCGCAGTCCGGCTGGGTGCTGTAGCCCTGGAAGTTGCGGTGCAGCCGCCCCTGGCGCTTGGCCACGGCCAGTGCGTCGTCCGGCAGCGCAAAGTGGTCCATGCCCACATAGACATAGCCCGCCTCCATGAAGGCATCCAGCGACCGCGACAGCATGGCCACCTTGCCCGCCCCGGTGGGCAGTTCGGCCGACACAATGCGCCGCTGCGGCTTGAAGCGCTCGGGCAAATGGGCATAGGCATACAGCGCAATGCGGTCCGGCCGCAACTGGGCCACCTGGGCCAGCGTGCGGTCGAACGATTCGGGGGTCTGGCGCGGCAGACCGTAGATGAGATCAACGTTGATGGACTCAAAACCCAGTTCCCGGGCCGACTCGACCAGCGAAAAGACCTGGCTGGCGGGCTGGATGCGGTGCACGGCCTTTTGCACCTCCGGGTCGAAGTCCTGCACGCCAAAGCTCAGCCGGTTGAAGCCCAGTTCGGCCAGCACCGCCAGACGCTTGGCGTCCACCGTGCGCGGGTCCACCTCGATGGAGTACTCGCCCCCTGGCGCCAGGGTAAAGCTGCGCTGGAGCATGGCCATGAGTTCGCGCAGCCCGTCGTCCGTCAGAAAGGTGGGCGTGCCGCCCCCCAGGTGCAGCTGGCTCACCACCTGCCCCGGGCCGCAGTGCGCGGTGTGCAGGTCGATCTCGCGACTCAGGTAGCGCAGATAGGTGTCGGCACGGTCATGGTGCTTGGTGATGATCTTGTTGCAGGCGCAGTAGTAGCACAAAGACTCGCAAAACGGAATGTGCACATACAGGGACAGCGGCAGCGATTTGCCCCCCGCGCCCACGCGGCGCTGTTCCAGCGCCAGGCTGTAGTCATCGCGCCCAAACGCTTCCACAAAACGATCGGCGGTGGGATAGGAGGTATAGCGTGGCCCCGGCACATCGAAGCGGCGCAGCAGGTCGGGCGAAACAGCGGTCATAGGGGTTATCCTTGCGTACGCCCCCACTGTGCCGTACGCTGCGCCCTACGTCCTTGACCTGCATCAAGCGAAAGCTTGGACGAACCAGCGACAATTTGATGCACGTCACCGCCCACCCGCGCTCCGAGGGATTTTTTCTACTCGGCATGCACCGGGCGGAGCGCCCGAATCCTAACTTGTGCCTGTGCCTATGAACCCGCTCACCATGAAAGTCGCCTGCTCCAACTGCAATCTGCGGGAGCTGTGCATGCCTGTCGGCCTGAATGAAGAGCAGTTGCAGCGCATTGATGACGTGGTGGCCACCCGCCGCAAGATCAAGCGCGGCGGCGCGCTATTCCGCAACGGGGAGTCGTTCACCTCGCTCTATGCCATCCGCACGGGCTTCTTCAAGACCTGCGTGGCCACCGAGGATGGGCGTGACCAGGTCACGGGCTTTCAGATGGCGGGGGAGATCATCGGGCTCGACGGCATCGTGAACGACCACCACACCTGCGATGCCGTGGCCCTTGAAGATGCCGAAGTGTGCGTGATGCCCTTTGACCGCATCGAAGAGCTCTCACGCGAAGTCACCGCCCTGCAGCACCACGTACACAAGATCATGAGCCGCGAGATCGTGCGCGAGCATGGCGTGATGCTGCTGCTGGGCAGCATGCGCGCCGAGGAGCGGCTGGCGGCTTTCTTGCTCAACCTGGTGCAGCGCCTGCATGCGCGGGGCTTCTCCCAGTCAGAGCTGGTGCTGCGCATGACGCGCGAGGAAATCGGAAGCTACCTGGGCCTGAAGCTGGAGACCGTGAGCCGCACGTTCTCCAAGTTCGTGGAAGAAGGCATCGTCGAGGTCAAGCAGCGCCATGTGCGCATTCTGGACACCGAGGCGCTCAAGCGCATCGTGAACAACCAGTCAGCCTGCCACTGAGCGACCTGCCGCGCAGTCCCCGCTGACTGCGCGCCGGGCGACTGGGCCGCCATCTCCCCCTCACACCGTTGGCTCGTCAGGAGCAGGTGGTCTTGCGGCAATCGTCCGGGCGCTCGCCGTTGGGCACCGGGCAGCGGTTCAGCTCGAAGGGCGACAGCGCCAGCAGCGTGGTCATGGCACTCGATGCCATGGTGATGCCCCAGAAGGCAAAGAAAGCGAGGGTGTAAACCCCTTGGCGGGACAGTGCGAGCGGCTGCCCGAACCAGCGCAGGTCCTCAGGGTCCACCATGGCAAAGACCAGCATCTCCATCACGCCCGCCGCCAAAAAGGCGGGCCAGGCAATCCACATCAGGCGTTGTGTCCACATCGTTGTTGTCTCCTGGGCCGGGGCCTGTTCAGCGCGGCTGGTCCTCGGCCGGCGTGGCCGCATGGTTGCGGCCCTTCATCGCGGGGGCCAGGCTTTTCTCGGGGGCTTCGAGCGTCTTGTTGATCTCGATACCCTGGCGGTAATAGTCCTCGGCAACCACCGGGTCGGGCCGCGAGACGGCCAGCCACAGGGTCACAAAGCCAGCAACCACCACGATGGCCGGCCCCGCGATGATCAGCCAGACATGGCCAAACTTCCACCACGGCTCGGCGGTGGCCTCAATAGCGGGGCTCGATGGCATCGTACTTACTCCTCAGAATCGGTTGCGGGGGTGCGCACAATCATCGCGGCACCAGGAAGACGGATTTTTCCGTCACGTGAGCGGCGGTGCCGAGTGCCTGCACGTCAAACTGCACGGCATGGGAACCCGAGGGCACAGAGCCATACGGTATCTGCAGCCGCACAGCCACCCAGCGGGACTCGGCGGCGGCGATGTCCACTTCGGCATCGGAAGCCAATGCGAGCCCCTCCAGGCCGCGCGCACTGATGCGGTAGCGCTGGGGCCCCTCGGTGGCATTCATGATCTGCAGGCGGTAGATGTTTTCCAGCTTGCCGCCTTCCACGATGCGCGACAGGGCCGCGCGATCGCGCACCACGTCCACCTTGAGCGGCGTGCGCGTGACCAGGCTGGCCAGCATGGCAATGCACAGCGTCATCAGGACAGCGGTGTAAATGAGTACGCGGGGCCGCAGCACGCGGCGCAGTATCTGGGACTGGCCCCAGCGCTTGGCCACGCCGTTCTGGGTGGAGAAGCGAATCAATCCCCGGGGATACTGCATCTTGTCCATCACAGCGTTGCAGGCATCGACGCACAGCCCGCAGCCAATGCACTCGTACTGCAGACCGTTGCGAATATCAATGCCCACCGGGCAGACCTGCACGCACAGAGAGCAATCGATGCAGTCGCCCAGCCCCTGGGCCTTGTAGTCGATGTTCTTCTTGCGCGGGCCGCGCTGCTCGCCCCGCTCGGGATCGTAGGTCACGATCAACGTGTCCTTGTCGAACATGGCACTCTGAAAGCGCGCATAGGGGCACATGTACTTGCAGACCTGCTCGCGCATGTAGCCCGCATTGCCATACGTGGCAAAACCGTAGAACAGCACCCAGAAGATCTGCCAGCTGCCCTGCAGCGCCAGCAACTCGCTACCCAGCTCGCGGATGGGCACGAAGTAGCCCACAAAAGTGAAGCCCGTCCAGAACGCCACGGCGATCCAAACCACCTGCTTGAGAAACTTCTTGCGCAGCTTTTCAAAGGTCCAGGGACCATTGTCCAGCCGCAGGCGGGCACTGCGATCGCCTTCGATCTTGTGCTCGATCCACATGAATATCTCGGTATAGACCGTTTGCGGGCAGGCAAAGCCGCACCACAACCGCCCGGCCACCGCCGTGAAGAGGAACAGCGACAGCGCCGAGATGATGAGCAGACCCGTGAGGTAGATGAAGTCCTGCGGGTACAACACCAACCCAAAGATGTAGAAGCGCCGGGCACCCAGGTCAAACAGCACCATCTGGCGCTGCCCCCACTCGAACCACGGCAGCCCGTAAAAGACGAGCTGCGTCAGCCACACCATGACCCAGCGCCAGCGCGCAAACAGGCCGCTGATGGAGCGCGGATAGATCTTCTTCTGCGCCTCGTAAAGGGACACCATTTCCACCTGCGACGATTCGTCCGGTGCAACGGGTGTGATGGGGATGACCTTGCGAGCAGACTCGCTGGGTGGCGTCATGGTGCTTCCCTATGGGCTGGCGGCTGAACCTTCAATGGTCGGGCTGGCTTGAGTTCGTTGATCTTAGTGGCGGCTCCTGGCCGGACGCCGCCGCAGCGCCGCCCGGAAGGGCAAGGCTTACTTGGCCGCCACCTGCTTGCCTGACAGGCTCCAGACATAGGCCGACAGCACGCCAATCTGCGCTTCCGTCAGCTTGTCTGCCTGTGCGGGCATCTGGTTGGTCTTGCCATTGTTGATCATGGCAGTGATGGCCGCCTCACCCCAACCATGCAGCCAGATGTCGTCGGTCAGATTGGGCGCGCCCAGGGCCTGGTTGCCCTTGCCGTCCATGCCGTGGCATGCGGCGCAGGCACCAAACTTGGATTTGCCCAGCGATGCGCGCAGCGAATCGTGCGGGCTGCCCGACAAGCTCAGCACATAGTGCGACAGGTTGCGCACATCCTCGGGGGACCCCACGGCGGCTGCCATGGGGGGCATGGCGCCGGTGCGGCCCTTCTCGATCGTTTCACGGATCTGCTCCGGCGCGCCGCCATACAGCCAATCGCCGTCGGCCAGATTGGGAAAGCCCTTGCTGCCGCGCGCATCGGAACCGTGGCACTGCGCGCAGTTGTTCATGAACAGGCGGTCACCAATGGCCTGCGCCTGCGGGTCCTTGGCCATGTCTTCCGGTTTCATCGAGGCAAAACGGGCGTACAGAGGCTCCAGTTCCGTCTTGGCCTTGGCCATCTCGGCGTCGTACTCGCCCGTTTGCGTCCAGTTGAGCTTGCCGGCGAAGCTGCCCAGGCCGGGATAGGCCGCCAGGTAGGCCAAGCCAAACACGATGGTGATGACAAACATCCACACCCACCACCGTGGCAGGGGGTTGTTCATCTCGACCAGGTCCTCGTCCCAGACGTGGCCCGTGGTGTTGTCAGCCGTGGCGGCCACCTTCTTTCGGCCTGCCATCCAGAGCAGGAGACCGCAGGCGATGATGCCGCCCAGGGTCACGATGGTCACAAAGAGCGACCAGAAGTTGCTGGTGAAGTCACTCATGGGGTGTTCTCGTTGTTATATGGGTCAATCTTGTTCGAAGGGCAGCTGCGCGGCCTCTTCAAAGCGGCTCTTGTTGCGGCCCATGTAGGCCCACACGCAGATGCCGATGAAGCAAGCCATCGAGGCCAGCGTGGCGACGATACGCATGGTGGTGATGTCCATGGTGAGTCTCCTTACTTGAGCGCACGGCCCATGACTTGCAGGTAGGCAACCAGAGCGTCCATTTCGGTCTTGCCCTTGACCTCTTGCGCTGCAGCCTGGATCTGCTCATCGGTGTACGGCACGCCCACCATGCGCAACGCCTTCATGCGCGGTGCAACGCTGTCGGGCGCCACGGCGGTCTTCTCCAGCCAGGGGTAGGCGGGCATGTTGGATTCGGGCACCACATCGCGCGGGTTGTTCAAGTGAATGCGGTGCCACTCGTCGCTGTACTTGCCGCCCACGCGGTGCAGGTCCGGGCCGGTGCGCTTGCTGCCCCACTGGAAGGGGTGGTCATAGACGAACTCACCCGCCACCGAGTAGTGGCCGTAGCGCAGCGTTTCCGCGCGGAAAGGGCGAATCATCTGCGAATGGCAGTTGTAGCAGCCCTCGCGGATATAGATGTCGCGCCCCACCAGCTGGGTGGCGGTGTAGGGCTCCACACCCTTGACCGCTTCGGTCGTGGACTTCTGGAAGAACAGGGGAACGATCTCCACCAGGCCGCCCACGGCGACCACCAGCAGGATCAGCACGATCATCAGAAAGTTGTTGGTCTCGATCGTCTCGTGCGAGAAACCGGTCGAGGCAGCGGTATTTTTATCGGACATGCAGATACTCCTTCGACTCAGGCGTGGGCCGTCTTGATGGCCGGAATGGCCACGTTGACCGAGCGGCCCGAGATGGCGGTGAGCCACACGTTCCAGGCCATGACGATCATGCCGCCCAGGTACAGCAGGCCACCGGACACGCGGATCACGTAGAACGGATACGTTGCCTTGACGCTCTCGACAAAGGTGTAGGTCAGCGTACCGTCGGGGTTGACGGCGCGCCACATCAGGCCCTGCATCACGCCGGCAATCCACATGGCGGCGATGTACAGCACGATGCCGATGGTGGCCAGCCAGAAGTGCAGCTCGATCGCTTTCACGGAGTGCATCTTTTCGCGGCCAAAGAGGCGCGGCACCAGGTAGTACAGCGAACCCATGGTGATCAAGCCCACCCAGCCCAGAGCGCC
>DAIQRN010000428.1:0-2931 GCA_036786185.1 Acidovorax sp.
AATCCACCTGCCCCTACTGCGGCGTAGGCTGCGGCGTGATCATCGAATCCGAAGGCGCACAAATCACCGGCGTGCGCGGCGACCCCACCCACCCCGCCAACTTCGGCCGCCTGTGCACCAAGGGCTCCACGCTGCACCTCACCGCCACAAGCGCCATCACCCAACAAACCCGCCTGCTCCAGCCCCAGCACCGCGCACAACGCAACGCTGCAGCACAGCCCCTGCCCTGGGACACCGCGCTGGCGCTGGCCACAGATAAATTCGCCACCACCATCGAACAGCACGGCCCCGACGCCGTCGGCTTCTACGTCAGCGGCCAGCTGCTCACCGAGGACTACTACGTCTTCAACAAGCTGGCCAAGGGCCTCATCGGCACCAACAACATCGACACCAACTCGCGCCTGTGCATGAGCAGCGCCGTGGCGGGCTACAAGCAAACGCTGGGCGCCGACGCTCCCCCCGCCTGCTACGACGATGTGAACCACGCACAGTGCCTGTTCATCGTGGGCAGCAACGCGGCCTGGGCGCACCCCATCCTGTTCCGGCGCATCGAGGACGCGCGCGCCGCCAACCCCGGAATGAAGGTCATCGTGGCCGACCCGCGCCGCACCGACACCGCTGGCATGGCCGATCTGTTCCTGCCCATCCAGCCCGGCAGCGACGTGATGCTGTTCAACGGCATGCTGCACATCATGCTGTGGGAGGGCTGGGTGGATGCTGCCTACATCGCCGCCCACACCACGGGCTTTGACGAGATCAAAGCGCTGGTGCGCGACTGCACGCCTGAGCGCGTGGCTCAAACCTGTGGCATCAGCGTGGCCGACCTGACCACCGCCGCCCAATGGTTTGCGCAGTCCCAAGCCACGCTCAGCCTTTACTGCCAGGGCCTCAACCAGAGCAGCAGCGGCACGGCCAAGAACGCCACGCTCATCAACCTGCACCTGGCCACGGGCCAGATCGGCAAGCCCGGCGCAGGCCCCTTCAGCCTGACCGGCCAGCCCAACGCCATGGGCGGGCGCGAGGTGGGCGGCCTGGCCAATCTGCTCAGCGCCCACCGTGACATGGCCAACCCGCAGCACCGCGCCGAGGTGGCCGCGCTGTGGGGCGTGCCCGATGTGCCCGCCACACCTGGCAAGACAGCGGTGGAAATGTTCCAGGCCGCCGCCGACGGCGAAATCAGGGCCCTGTGGATTGCCTGCACCAACCCCGCGCAAAGCATGCCCGACCAAGCCACCGTGCGCCGCGCGCTGCAGCGTGCCGAGTTTGTGGTGGTGCAGGAGGCTTTTGCCACGGCGGCCACCTGCGCCTTTGCCGACCTGCTGCTCCCCGCCACCACCTGGGGCGAAAAAACCGGCACCGTGACCAACAGCGAGCGCCGCATCTCCCGCGTGCGCCCGGCAGTACCCGCGCCGGGCGAGACGCGGCACGACTGGGCCATCGCGGTGCAGTTCGCGCACCAGCTGGAAGCGCGGCTGCGCCCCGGCGCGCCCACGCTGTTCCCGTATGACGACGCGGAGACGATCTGGAACGAGCACCGCGAGAGCACGCGCGGGCGCGACCTGGACATCACCGGCCTGTCGTGGGCGCTGCTGGAATCCCTAGGCCCCCAGCAATGGCCGCTGCCGCAGGGCGCCGCCACCGGCAAGGCCCGCCTGTACGAAGACGGCATCTTCCCCACGCCCGACGGCCGCGCGCGCTTTGCCGCCCACGCCTGGCAGCCCCTGGCCGAACCGCGCGAGTCGCGCTACCCCTTCAGCCTGACCACGGGCCGCCTGCGCGACCAGTGGCACGGCATGACACGCACCGGCACCCTGGGCCGCCTGTTCGGCCATGTGGCCGAGCCCAGCGTGCAGCTGCACCCGCAGGACATGGAGCGGCGCGGCCTGAAAGACGGCGACCTGGTGCATGTGACCAGCAAGCGCGGCAGCATCGTCGTGCCCGCGCAGGGCGATGCCACCGTGGGCCTGTCGCAGGCCTTCATGGCCATGCACTGGGGCGGCGAGTTCCTCGGCGGCAGCTCATCCACCGGCGAACGCCTGGCGGGCGTGAACGCGCTCACCACATCGGCCTTTTGCCCCACGTCCAAGCAGCCCGAACTCAAGCACGCGGCCGTCAAGGTCCTCAAGGCCGAGCTGCCCTGGACACTGCTGGCCATGGCCTGGCTGCCCGCCGACAGCGCCCAGGCCGCGCGCGAGGCGTTGTCGGTGCTGATGGCGCAGTTCCCGTTTGCCAGTTGCGTGCCCTTCAGCAACAACATGCCCTTGAACGAACCTGGCCGCGAGCGCGTGGGCGTGCTGCTGCGCGCCGCCGCGCACGAGGCGCCACCCGGCGCCACCGTGGAGCGCATCGAAGCCCTGCTGGGCCTGGCCACGGCCGACACCCTGCGCTACGCCGACACGAAGCGCGGCCAGCGCCGCGCCGCGCGCCTGGTGCGCCGGGGCGATGCCAGCACGCTGGAAGGCTTTGTGCTGGCAGGCGACACCAGCGCCGAAGGCTGGCTCAGGACCCTGCTGCAAGACGAGCTGCCCGCGCAAAGCTATGGCCGCCTGCTGCTGGTACCCGGCGCCAAGGCGCCCGTGGCCGTGCAGTCGCGCGGCAAGCCGGTGTGCGCCTGCTTCAACGTAACGGACGCCGCCATCACCGCCCAACTGGCCCACTGCCACGGCACCGACGCCGACCGCCTGACCCAGCTGCAGGGCACATTGCGCTGCGGCACCAACTGCGGATCGTGCCTGCCCGAACTCCAGCGCATGGTCCGCGCCACCGGCCCCCTGGCGTCGAAACCTCTGGCGCAGGCCACCATATAACCAAAAGTTGTCTGGATTACAGGAAAATAGCGGTTCAGCTCCCTTCGAATCTCCACAAGGACTGGTGCAACAGGGCTCCAGCTAGGCAGTTTCGGCGCAGACAGTACGCCTTACGGCAAGCCGA
>DAIQRN010000037.1:0-11935 GCA_036786185.1 Acidovorax sp.
GCAGCGAGGACGTCAAGCGCCAGAGCCCCAACGTCTATCGCATGAAACTGCTGGGTGCCACCGTGGTGCCCGTCGATTCGGGCAGCAAGACGCTGAAGGATGCGCTGAACGAAGCCATGCGCGACTGGGTCGCCAATGTGGACAACACCTTCTACATCATCGGCACCGTGGCAGGCCCGCACCCCTACCCGATGATGGTGCGCGACTTCCAGAGCGTGATCGGCAAGGAGGCTGTCGAGCAGATGCCCGCCATGCTGGCCGCCCAAAAGATCGCGGCCCAGCAGCCCGACGCCGTAATCGCCTGTGTGGGCGGCGGCAGCAACGCCATGGGCATCTTCCACCCCTACATCCCGTTCGCCAAAACCCGCCTGATCGGCGTGGAAGCCGCGGGCGAGGGCCTCGATAGCGGCAAGCACTCGGCCAGCCTGCAACGCGGCTCAAGCGGCGTGCTGCACGGCAACCGCACCTTCATCCTGCAGGACGAAAACGGCCAGATCACCGAAACGCACAGCATCAGCGCGGGCCTCGATTACCCCGGCGTGGGCCCCGAGCACGCTTGGCTGCAGGACATTGGCCGTGCCGAGTACGTGGGCATCACCGACAAGGAGGCGCTGGCCGCCTTCCACCACCTGTGCCGCACCGAGGGCATCATCCCCGCGCTCGAATCCAGCCACGCCTTCGCCCACGCGCTCAAGCTCGCGCCCACCATGCGGTCGGACCAGTCCATCCTGGTCAACCTCTCGGGCCGGGGCGACAAGGACATTGGCACCGTGGCCGACCTGTCGGGCGAGGATTTCTACGACCGGCCGTCCATGCGCGGCCTCACCGTCAAGGGCGCCACCGGAGACGCCAAGCCATGAGCCGCATTGCCACCACCTTTGAACAACTGAAAGCCCAGGGCCGCAAGGCGCTGATCCCTTACGTTACCGCGGGCTTCCCGTTTGCCGACATCACGCCCGCCCTCATGCACGGCATGGTGGACGCCGGGGCCGACGTGATCGAGCTGGGCGTGCCCTTTTCCGACCCCATGGCCGACGGTCCCGTCATCCAGAAAGCGGGCGAAAAAGCCCTGGGCCTGGGCATTGGCCTGGTGCAGGTGCTGGACCATGTCCGCGAGTTTCGCAAGCGCAACACCACCACACCGGTGGTGCTGATGGGCTACGCCAACCCGGTGGAACGCTATGACCAGATCCACGGCGCGGATGCTTTCGTGCGCGATGCCGCTGCCGCCGGGGTCGATGGCGTGCTCATCGTGGACTACCCGCCCGAGGAATGCGAGGCCTTTGCCGCCAGCCTGCGCGCGCACGGCATGGACCTGATCTTCCTGCTGGCCCCCACCAGCACGGATGAGCGCATGGCCGAGGTGGCGCGCTTGGCCAGCGGCTACGTTTATTACGTGTCGCTCAAGGGCGTGACCGGTTCGGGGGCGCTCGACACCGCCGCCGTCGAGGCCATGCTGCCCCGCATCCGCCAGCATGTTCACATCCCCGTGGGCGTAGGCTTTGGTATCCGTGACGCGGCCACGGCCCAGGCCATCGGCAAGGTGGCGGACGCCGTGGTCATCGGCAGCCGCATCATCCAGCTCATCGAGGACCAGGAGCACGCCAAGGTGGTCCCGGTCACCATCGACTTCCTGCGCGGCATCCGCAAAGCCCTGGACATCCAGGCCGCCGCATAATCCAGCCCGGCGCGGCCCCGCACGGGCGGCTGCCGCGCCCCCTCTCAAGGAGAACACCATGTCCTGGCTCGAAAAACTGTTGCCATCCAAGATCCAGCAAACCGACCCCACCGAGCGCCGCCAGGTGCCTGAAGGCGTGTGGATCAAGTGCCCGAGCTGCGAAACGGTGCTCTACAAGGCCGACCTGGAGCACAACCAGAACGTCTGCCCCACCTGCAGCCACCACCACCGCATCGGCGCGCGCGCGCGGCTCGACGCCTTTCTGGACGCCGAAGGTCGCTATGAAATCGGCCAGGAAGTGCTGCCGGTGGACGCCCTCAAGTTCAAGGACAGCCGCAAATACCCCGAGCGTCTGAAGGAAGCACTGGAAAACACCAGCGAAACCGATGCCCTCATCGTCATGGGTGGCGCGGTCAAGAGCATCAACGTGGTGGCCGCGTGTTTTGAGTTCGACTTCATGGGCGGCAGCATGGGCAGCGTGGTGGGTGAGCGCTTTGTGCGCGGCGTCGAAACCGCGATCGAGCAAAAAGTGCCCTTCATCTGCTTTACCGCCACCGGCGGCGCGCGCATGCAGGAAGGCCTGCTGTCGCTGATGCAAATGGCCAAGACCAACGCCGCCCTCACCCGCCTGGCCAAGAAGGGCCTGCCCTACATCAGCGTGCTGACCGACCCCACCATGGGCGGCGTCTCCGCGGGTTTTGCCTTCGTGGGCGACATCGTCATCGCCGAGCCCAAGGCCCTGATCGGCTTTGCAGGCCCCCGCGTGATCGAGTCCACCGTGCGCGTGACCCTGCCCGAGGGCTTTCAGCGCGCCGAGTTCCTGCAGACCAAGGGTGCTGTCGATTTCATCTGCGACCGCCGCGAACTGCGCGACACCGTGGCCAACAGCCTGGCCATGCTGCAGCGGCTGCCAGCTGACGCGGTGAATTGACTATTATTTTGATAGCTTCTAGCGCTTACCCCATAAGCGCTAGAGGCCAATTTGACTGACATTTACCAGGTCAGCGCATCACGCTGGCCTGCAGGTGCCCCAGCACGATCATCGCCACCTGCAGCAGCACCAGCACGAGCAGGGGTGACAGGTCGATACCGCCCACCAGCGGAATCATGCGGCGAAACGGCCGCAGAATGGGTTCGCACAGCCGGGTGATGACGCTGGACAGGGGCGAGCGAGCCTGCACCCAGGACATCACGGCGTAAACGATCAGCAGGCCCATCAGCCCCGACACCGCCACCCGCGCCAGCCCGAACAGGGCCAGCCAAGGCAGCCAGGCCCAGGCGGACGCCGCGCCCATCAACAGAATCAGCACAAAGTACTGCACAAGTTGCAGCAGTACCGCGGCCACCACGCTGGACACGTCCCAGCGCCCCACGGGTGTGATCAGCTTGCGCAGGGGCAGGATGAGCCAGTCCGTGAGCGCAAAGACCAGCCCGCCCACCGGATTGGCAAACGGTATGCGCTGCCACTGCATGTACAGGCGCAGTAGGCAGGCCCCCGTGAGCAGGCCACCAACGACGTCGAGCAGGAAAGATGCGATCTGAAAGAACATGGATGCGATAAAAGCAAGGGCGCCGCGCTGAAAGCGGGCTGTGCCATGGGATGATAGCGGGCTCAGGTGCCTTCTCCCGCCCATGTCCCAACCGCTTTCACTGACATCGCTGCCACTGTTTCCGCTGGGCGCCGTGCTGTTCCCGGCAGGCACGCTGGCGCTGCGCGTGTTCGAGGTGCGCTACCTCGACATGGTGCGCAAGTGCCACCAGGCGGGGGCACCCTTTGGCGTGGTGGCACTCACCCAGGGCCGCGAGGTGCGCCAGGCCGGTGCACCACAGGAGCAGTTCTGCGACGTGGGCACCCTGGCGGTCATCGAGCAGATGGACACCCCGCAGCCCGACCTGATCACACTGCAATGCCACGGCAGCCAGCGCTTTCGCATCACGCGACGCAGCCTGCTGCCGCACGGCCTGTGGATTGCCGACGTGGACCACCTGGCACCGGACTTGCCCATCCCCGTGCCGCCTGACCTGCAAAAGGCCGCCGCCGCCCTGACCCAGGTGCTGCACACGCTACAGCAGCGCGACCCTGGCGCGACAACCTCCATCACCCCCACCGCCGCACAACTGGACGACTGCGGCTGGGTCGCCAACCGCTGGTGCGAACTGCTGCCCGTGCCCCTGGAACTCAAGCAGCGGCTGATGGAGCTGGACAACCCGCTGGTACGGCTGGAACTGGTGGGGGATGTGCTGGAGCGGACGGGGATTGCGCCCGCACCATGATGCGCGATCAACGCCCCCTAGGCCACACGCAACCGCCCGCACCAGGCCCATGCTGAGCCGCATTCTGGGCTGGTCACGGACTGCCAAACGGCTGGTGGTGGTAGCCCTGGACATCTGTCTGGGTCTGGTCGCCATGTGGCTCGCCTTTACGCTGCGGCTGGACACCCCCCATTGGCCCCAGGGCCTGCAGTGGCTGGCCTACGCACTAGCGCCCGCGCTGGCGTTTCCTATTTTTGCCAAGCTCGGGCTGTACCGCGCCATCTTCCGGTACACCGGTATCACGGCACTCATCACCACAGGCAAGGCCGTGGCCATCTACGGTGCACTGCTGCTGGTCTGCCTCCTGGCGGCCCAATGGGAGGGCGTGCCCCGCAGCGTCGGCATTCTGCAGCCGCTGCTGTTCATGCTGCTGGTGGGAGCCAGTCGGGCGCTGGGCTGGCTGGCCCTGGCGGGCGGCGGCAGGCAGGCCCACTACCGCCTGCTGATCTATGGTGCGGGCAGTGCGGGCGCGCAGACCGCAGCCGGCCTGAACAACATGCCGCAGTACCTGCTTCAAGGCTTTGTCGATGACGATGCCAGCAAGATCGGGCGCAGCATCAACGGTGTCCGTGTGCATTCGTCGCAAGCCTTGCCCGATGTCGTGCGCAGGCTGGCCATCACCGACGTGCTTCTGGCACTGCCCAGCACCACGCGCCAGCGGCGCCAACAGATCATCGAGAACCTGCGAGACCTGCCGGTGCGTGTGCGCACGCTGCCGGGCCTGTCGGATCTCGCCAGCGGCCGCGTTACGGTGACCGACTTTCAGGACCTCGAAATTGAGGACCTCCTGGGCCGCGAGCCCGTGGCGCCCGACCCGGGCCTGCTGGGGCGCAACCTGTCGGGCACCGTGGTCCTGGTAACCGGTGCGGGGGGCAGCATCGGCAGCGAGCTGTGCCGCCAGATCCTGCGCGAGCACCCCCGGCAATTGCTGCTGGTGGACCACAGTGAATTTGCGCTCTACACCATTCACAATGAGCTACAAGCGCTGGCGTCACAAGGCGAGCACACCTGTGAGCTGACGCCCTTGCTGGCCAGCGTCACGCACCCCGAGCGCATGGCTGACATCTGCCAACAGCACCGACCCACCTCCATCTACCACGCGGCGGCCTACAAGCATGTACCGATGGTGGAAGCCAATGCGGGGGAAGGCATCTTGAACAACGTGTTCGGCACGCTGGTCATGGTGCAGGTGGCGCTGGAATATGGGGCCAGCCATTTCGTTCTGATATCGACCGACAAGGCCGTGCGGCCAACCAACGTCATGGGCGCCACCAAGCGTGTTGCCGAGATGGTGCTGCAAGCCGTCGCGGCGGCGTCGCAAAGACCATTCGGTGCACATGGCACCAGCGAGTCCGCGTGGCAATGCCCCACCCGTTTCTCCATGGTCCGGTTTGGCAATGTACTGGGCTCCAGCGGCAGCGTGATTCCGCTGTTTCGCCAGCAAATCGCGGCGGGTGGCCCCGTCACGGTGACGCACCCGCAGGTCACGCGCTACTTCATGACCATCGCCGAAGCGGCCCAACTTGTGCTGCAGGCGGGCGCCATGGCCGAAGGGGGCGACGTATTCCTGCTGGACATGGGCGAGCCGCTGCAGATCGTGGAGCTTGCGCAGCGCATGGTGGCCCTGTCGGGCCTGACGGTGCGGGATGCGCACCACCCCACGGGCGACATCGAGATCGTCTTCACGGGGCTGCGCCCCGGTGAGAAGCTGTTTGAGGAGTTGTTGATCGGCGACAACCCACTGCCCACTGCCCACCCACGCATCCTGCGCGCGCGTGAAGAGTTTCGCCCTTGGAATGATTTGCAGACCTTGTTGCATACCCTGCAGCACGCCGCCCGCGAAGGCGATCACCGCGCCATGACAGCGCTGCTGACGCAACTGGTGCCCGGCTACCAGCCCGACACCCCGGCCACGCCCACACCATGACGCCCGGACTTTTGCGGGCCACGCTCACCCTGCTCACGGGCAGTGTTGCGGCCCACGCCATCCCCCTGCTCCTGGGTCCGGCGTTGACGCGGATTTACAGCCCCGAAGCCTTCGGGCAGTTCGCACTGCTGTGGGCATTGGCCACCAACCTGGCGGTGGTGGGTTGCGCCCGGTATGAGTTCGCGCTGCCACTGGAAACTACGGAGTCGGGCGCCGCGCAGTTGATGGCCCTGTGCGCCCGCATTTTGCTGGCGGTCACGGCAGCTTCTGCCGGTGCCGGGGCCGTGCTTGCCCTGTGGCGGGGTGAGTCACTGGCCTGGACCCTGCCGCTGGCCGTGCTGGCGGGCGGCGCCACGCAATGGCTCACGCTGTGGGTCACGCGATCGCAACGGTTTGGCCTGCTATCCCTGGCCCGGCTCGTGCAGCAAGGCGGCGGAGCCGTCTTGCAACTGGCTTTTGGCGTCATGAAAATGGGCGCACTGGGACTGGTGCTGGGCGCTACGGCGGCCGGGCTGGGCGCCGCCTGGATGCTGGCGAAGCCCAGCCCAGAAGGTGGATGGGTGACGCTGCTGCGCAGGACAGGGCTGTGGGCCATGGCCCGGCGCCACCGGGATTTTCCGCTGCTCAACACGCCCCATGCCTTCCTGGGAGCCCTGCAGGACACGCTCACCCTGGTGCTGGTAGCGGCCGTCTCGGGCGATGCCGCAGCGGGCTTCTGGGCCTTGGCGCTGCGTTACCTCAAGGCCCCGGCCACGCTGGTAGGCGGCGCCCTGTCACAGGCCCTCTACCCCCGCTTGCTGAAAGCTGCGGATGCTGCGCAGTCTCGAGCTACCGTACGGCAGGCCATGCTGGGGCTGGCGGCGATTGCTGTGCCCATGGCGGCTGTGCTGCTGCTGTGGGGGCCCCAGATTTTTGCCTTGGCCTTTGGAGAGCCTTGGGCACAAACCGGAGAGTTGGCCCGCGCCCTGGCGCCCTATATCGCCCTGCATTTCGTCGCATCTCCCTTGGCGGTGGTCACCATGGCCTGGCGTGCGCAGGCCTGGGCACTGCGCCTGGCGCTCATTGGACAATGCCTGTTTTTTGCCGGCCTGCTGCCAGGGTTGTACCTGGGGGGGGTGCACGGCGCGGCATGGGGTATTTCTGCCAGCATGCTGGCCTACTTTGCCTATTATTTCTGTGCCTTGGCGAACTGGAAGGACATTCCCCATGAGAGCGCTGCTTAACCGCTGGCGTCGCCGCGTCTGGCAGGCACTGTTCTACCGCATGGTGTTTGGAGAGCAGGACGGCATGGGCCGCCCGCTGGCCCATACGCGCATTGCGCCCAGCACGTGCATCGAGGGTGCGGCGGGCCTGCAATTGGCCGACCATGTATTTATCGGGCAGTTCAATTTCATCGACGCCACAGCGGGACTGCAGATTGGTGAAGGGGTGCAAATCACCAACTTCGTGAGCATCGTGACCCACAGCTCCCACCGGTCGATCCGCCTGCTAGGCCGTAGCTATGCCACGCATGAAGGCCCCAAGCCCGGCTACGTCAGTGCGCCGGTGGTGATCGGTGCCTACAGCTTCATTGGTCCCCACAGCCTGATCGAGGCTGGCGCGCAGCTGGGCAAGGGCGTGGTCGTGTGCGCTTATGCCCAGGTGCGCGGCTCGGTACCTGACTTCGCCATCATGGCCGGAGCACCAGCACGCCAGATCGGTGACGTGCGCACGCGAGATGCCCAACTGTTGGCGCAGTTTCCGGAGCTTGTGACCCACTATGAAGCCTGGGCGGGCGCCACGCCAGTGCAGGGGCAATACTGACATGCCGCTGCATCTGTGCCTGCTTGGCGACGCCACCAGCCCCCACATCCAGCGCTGGGCACGGGAGATGCTGCAGCGTGGCTACCGCGTGTCCCTGATCACAGCCCGCCCGGCGCCGCTGGACGGCGTGGACGTCCGCGCCATTCGCCCTGTTCGCCGGTCCATGGACTGGTTGATGCGCGTGGGGGAAACGCAGCGCCACGTACGGGAGCTTGCGCCCGACATTCTTCACGCCCACTACGTCACGTCCTATGGCTACCTGGCGGCACGCTGTGGCAGACAACCGCTGGTGATGACTGCATGGGGTACCGATTTGCTCGTCACCCCACAGACGAACCCCTGGATGCGCTGGCTGACGGGCTGGGCTCTGAACCGTGCAAACCTCATCACCGGGGACTCTGCCAGCCTCATGGAGGCCATTTCCAGCTTGGCCCCGGGAAGGCCGGCACAGGAAATCCACTGGGGCGTGGACCTGAAGCGCTTTCACCCTGCCCCGTGGGGCCGCAAGCCCGATACGCAGTTGGTAAGCCTGCGGGCCTGGGAAGCCAACTACCGCATCGACACCATCATTGATGCCTTTGCCCAGTTGCGGTCACGGTTGCCAGACCAGGATGTACGGCTGCACCTGCTGGGAGGCGGAAGCCTGGAGCACGCCTTGCGTCGCCAGATTGATTCCAGTGGGCAGCAAGCCGCCATACATCTGCACGGGCGCCTGGATGATGCGGGCATGGCGCGCATTCTGGGGGACTGCAAAGTATCCATCTCGGTGCCTGGAAGCGATGCCACCTCGGTCGCACTGCTGGAGAGCATGGCTTGCGGCCTGGCTGTGGTGGCCAGCGACCTGCCCGCCAATCGCCAATGGCTGGACCCGCAGTGGCTGGTGCCTGCAGGTGACGCCGCAGCGCTGGCGGACAAGCTGCAAACCCTGGTCATCAACGACGCCATGGCGCAACAGGCGGGCGAGCACAATGCAGCCCGCATCGCACAGGATGGCGACCGGGCCGTGCAAATGGACCGGATGCACATGCTCTACCAACAAATCGCCAGAGGACAGTGAATTGGATTTCTTGATCAGCATCATCGTGCCCTGCCGCAACGAGCGGCAGCACATTGACGCTTTCTGCGATTCGGTCCTGCAGCAAAAGTTGCCTGTGGACTGGCAGATGGAGGTGATCGTGGCCGATGGCGACAGCGACGACGGCACCCGACAGCAACTGGAGCAGCGCTGCTCCAGCGATGCCCGCCTCATCCTGGTGGATAACCCTGGGCGCATCGTTTCCACCGGTCTCAATGCCTGCATCGCTCGCGCACGCGGCAGCATCATCGCGCGACTGGATGTGCACAGCCAATTTGCATCGGACTATCTGGCCCAGTGCATTGCAGCCTTGGCGCGCACGGGTGCCGACAACGTGGGCGGCCCCTGGGTAGCACAGGGCACGGGGCCCACGGGGGCTGCCATTGCCGCAGCCTTCCAGTGCCGCTGGGTAGTGGGGGGCGCCCGCTCGCGCGCCACAGAGTTGGAAGGCGAAGTGGACACGGTTTATCTCGGCTGCTGGCCGCGCAGCGTGTTCGACCGTTTCGGAAATTTTGACGAAACGCTGGTGCGCAACCAGGACGACGAACACAACCTGCGGCTGCGCCTGGGTGGTGCCCGCATCTGGCAAAGCCGGCTGATTCGCTCGACCTACCAGCCGCGCAACTCACTGCGGCAGCTTTTCGCGCAGCAGAGGCAGTATGGGTACTGGCGGCCTTTTGTGATGCGCAAACACGGGCAAGCGGGAGCTGCGCGCCAGCTGGTTCCCGCCGCTTTTGTGGCGGCGACCGTGGCCAGTGTGGTGCTGCTACCCTGGAGCGCGCTTCCAATCGAAGGGCTGGCCCTGGCCTACACAAGCTATTTGCTGGTCGCATCCACCGCAGCGGCCCGATCAGCAGGCCACTGGGCCTTGCTGCTGCGCCTGCCTGCCACCATTGCAGCGTTCCACCTGGGCTACGGCCTGGGCACCTGGCGAGGCCTCTGGGACATTGCACGCTCACGCAGGCCATCACAAGCGTTTGCCAAGATCACACGATGACCCTGCCCGAGCCCCAAGCTGTTCAAGCGCGCTATGCGCAGCGGGACGCGGCCACCGACGCCGCACGTTACAGCCTGTACGCCAATGCCGCCGCCATGCAGGCGCAGCAGGAGCGGCTGCGCTCCATGGCCTGCATCTGGTCCGCACACGGCTGGCACAGCCTGGCCCACCGCCGCCTTCTGGAAGTGGGCTGCGGCAGCGGCGGCAATCTGCTGGATCTGCTGCGCCTGGGCGCCACACCCGAGCTGTTGTGCGGTATTGAACTGCTGCCCCAGCGCGCCGCCGTGGCCAGGGCATCGCTGCCCCAGGCCGTGGCCTTGCTGGAAGGAAACGCCTGCGACCAAAACGTGCCGCCCGCCAGTCAGGACGCAGTGCTGGCTTTCACCTTGTTCAGCTCCCTGCTGGCCCCGGATTTCCGGCAGCACATGGCAAAGACCCTGTGGCAGTGGGTGGCGCCGGGCGGTGGCGTGCTCGTCTATGACTTTGTCGTGGACAATCCCGGCAACCCCGATGTGCGTGGGGTTTCGCTTGCGGAGCTGCAAACCCTTTTTCCAGCGGCGCAAATCCACTCCCGCCGGTTGACCCTGGCGCCCCCCATTGCAAGGCGCCTGCCACGCTGGATGATTTCGCCCAGCGCCCAACTGCTTTGGCCCCTGCGCACGCACCGCCTGACCTGGGCGGTAAAGCCCGCGCATTCATAAGTTAAGTCACGCGTCCTCCAACGGCATATGAAGATTACCGTCATCGGCACCGGCTATGTAGGCCTTGTCACCGGGGCCTGCCTCGCAGAAATGGGCAACCACGTGGTCTGCCTGGACAAGGACGGTGCCCGCATCAAGACTCTGCGCGCAGGGCATATCCCCATTCATGAACCCGGCCTGGCCGACCTCGTGGTACGCAATGCCCACGCGGGCAGGCTGGAGTTCACCGCAGACACGCCCCAAGCCGTGGCCCACGGCCTGATCCAGATCATTGCAGTAGGCACGCCCGCGCACGAGGATGGATCGGCCGACCTGCAGCAGGTTCTGGCCGCAGCATGCTCCATTGCGCAGCACATGGACCAGTACAAACTGGTGGTGACCAAGAGCACCGTGCCCGTGGGCACGGCCGACCAGGTACGCCAGGCAATGGACGCCGTTTTGGCAGAACGCGCGCTGGAACTGCGCTACGCCGTGGCGTCCAACCCCGAGTTTCTGAAAGAGGGCTCTGCGGTCCAAGACTTCATGCGGCCCGACCGCGTGATTGTCGGCACGAACGACCCCGAGGCAGCCAATTGCCTGCGCACGCTGTACGCGCCGTTCATGCGCAACCGCGACCGTTTCATCGTGACGGACGTGCGCAGCGCGGAGTTCACCAAATACGCGGCCAACGCGATGCTGGCCACCCGCATCAGCTTCATGAACGAACTGGCATTGCTGGCCGAAACACTGGGCGCGGACATCGAACAGGTGCGCACCGGCATGGGCATGGATCCGCGCATTGGCACGCATTTTCTGTATGCCGGAGCGGGCTATGGCGGCTCCTGCTTTCCCAAGGATGTGCGCGCCCTGCTCAAGACGGCCACCGACCATGGCCACCACCTGCAGGTGCTGCAAGGCGTACAGGCCGTCAATGACCGGCAAAAGGGCATCCTGGCGCAAAAGGTGCTGCGCCGTTTCGGGCCCGACCTGCGCGGGCTGCGGTTTGCGCTCTGGGGCCTGGCCTTCAAACCCGGTACGGACGACATGCGCGAGGCGCCGAGTCTGACCGTCATCCACGAACTGCTGGAGCGGGGCGCGCAAGTCTGCGCCTACGACCCCGTGGCCATGCCACAAGCGCGCACCATGCTGGGCGCCCAGCCCGGCCTGCTCTACGCAGACAGCGCCCAGGCCGCGCTGGAAGGCGCTACGGCGCTGATCATCGTGACCGAATGGCGCGAGTTCCGCAGCCCCGACTTCCACCACATGGCAGCCAGCCTGCAGACACCGGTCATCTTTGATGGCCGCAATCTCTTCGAGCCCACCGAGATGAAAACACTCGGCCTGGAATACCACCCCATTGGCCGCAGCGCACCCTGACGCCCGCACCACGATGCCCTCCCCGACCTGTCTCCCCTTCGCCCGACCAGACATAGGCCCCGCGGAGATCGCCGCCGTCACCGAA
>DAIQRN010000429.1:0-516 GCA_036786185.1 Acidovorax sp.
GGCGGTGCTGCTGATTGGCCTGATCGGCTGGCTGCTGGATGCACTGGCGCGCTGGCTGCACCGGCGCTGGGCGATGGCCTGACGACAAAGCCCCGTGGTTTGCACCACGGGGCTTTGTCATTGCAGGGCAGGGCGCGGTGGAGCGCCCCTGGGCTTTACTGACCCTCTTCGCCATTTGTCTGGCGGTAGCTGGCGGTATCCAGCCGCGCCTTGCCGGCCAGCGGATCGCCATTCGGGTAGCGCGTCGGGTTGTCGGCCATATAGCGGTCGTGCATCTGGTGCGCATCGTCCAGCAGGTCCAGCAGCTTCTGCTCGTCGCTCAGCAGGTGCTTGTAGTCTTCCGGAATGGCCAGCAGGGCCTGTTCCTCTTCCATCAGCTGGCGGTAATTCTGCTCGCGCAGGGCCGGATCGGCTTCGTAGTCCATGTCCAGATACTGCCTGGCATGGCGGCGCACGCTGGAGATGACGGTGAGGATCTTGCCCTTTTGCGACATCAGCGAGGCCACCACGGTGATG
>DAIQRN010000429.1:526-2923 GCA_036786185.1 Acidovorax sp.
CAGATCACGATCAGCGACTGGCCGGTGGTGACCTCGATCACGCTGACCGGGTTGCCGTCGTTGATGATGGGCACGTTGTTCTCGTGCAGCGCGTGCAGGATCAGCTTGGCACCGATGAAGGCCAGGATGATGGCCAGGCCGTACTTCAGGTACACCAGGCGCTCCAGCAGGCCGTCGATCAGGAAGTAGAGCTGGCGCAGGCCCATCAGCGAGAAGGCGTTGGCCGTGAACACGATGAAGGCGCTGTCGGTCAGGCCGAAGATGGCCGGGATGGAGTCGAGCGCAAACAGGATGTCGGTGGCACCGATGACCACCATCACCAGCAGCATGGGCGTCAGCGCGCGCTTGCCGTTCTGCAGGGTGAACATCTTGCGCGTGACGCGCACCACGATGTTCTGGTCCAGGCTTTCCTCTTCCTTTTCGGGGGCGAGCTGCTTGCCGGCCAGCATCAGCAGCAGGCCGCCAAAGATGTAGAACATCCAGGCAAAGGAGTTGAGCAGGGCAGCACCGGCCAGAATGAAGACGGCACGGGCAAAGATGGAGAACAGGATGCCGAACAGCAGCACTTTCTGCTGGTAGGCGTGTGGCACCTTGAAGCCCGCCATGATGATCAGAAACACGAACAGGTTGTCCACGCTCAGGGCTTTTTCGGTGATGTAGCCGGCAAAGTACTCCACGCCACGCTGGTGCCCGAAGGCGACCCAGACAAACACGCCGAACAGCAGGGCAATGGCCACGAACAGGATCGACCAAATGGTCGATTCCTTCAGCGTTGGCGTGTGGGCCACGCGCACGTGGAAGAAGTAGTCATACAGGAACAGTCCGCCGATCAGGACGATCGTGACTATCCATGCCCAGGTGGGGATCATGCAGGGGTCCTTTCAGAAGCGGCAAGCCTGACGGCAGGCTTGCATGGGTATCAAAGGAATAATTAGAACGCAAAAACCGGACAGTTGCATGACGGCGACCGATTTCCGGAGACTGGAAGCAGGCAGCCGCTACAACGCTTCACGCTGGTGCGGAATGAACCGCCCCGGGTTTCGAGGAGGCTGGTTGGTTTAAGTGGACACCTCTGCCAAGGTGTTGCTGTCGGCAAGTTGCCTCCAGTAGTTTGCCTCAGCTTCTGCCGGCGGGATACCCCCGATCGGCGTGAGCAGTCGGACGTGGTTGAACCAGTGCACCCATTGCAGGGTCGCCAGTTCCACGGCTTCCCTGGTCTTCCAGGGGCCCCGGCGATGAATCAGTTCGGCCTTGTATAGCCCGTTGATGGTCTCGGCCAGCGCGTTGTCGTAGCTGTCGCCTTTGCTTCCCACTGATGGCTGGATACCTGCCAGGCCCAGCCGCTCGGTGTAACGGATGCTGACGTACTGGCTGCCCCTGTCGCTGTGGTGCGTCAAGGCATGCGCTGCTGGCTGGCGCTCATACAGGGCCTGTTCCAGCGCATCGAGCACAAAGTCCGTGTGCATGCTGCGGCTGACACGCCAGCCCACGATGCGCCGGGCGTACACATCCACCACGAAGGCCACGTACAGCCAGCCCTGCCAGGTGCTGACGTACGTGAAGTCCGACACCCACAGCTCGTTGGGCCGGCTGGCCTTGAACAGCCGGTTGACATGGTCCAGCGGGCACGGCACTGATGTGTCCGGCGTGGTGGTGCGCATCGTCTTGCCTCTGCGTGCCCCTTGCAAGCCCATGGTACGCATCAGCCGCTCGACTGTGCACCGCGCCACCCGGATGCCCTCGCGGTTCATCTGCAGCCAGACCTTGTCGGCGCCATAGACCTGCCAGTTGGCATGCCACACGCGCTGGATGTCGGCTTTCAAATGGTCGTCATGCTGGGCACGTGCGCTGCGCAGTTGCGGGTTGCGTTGCCGGGCCGCATGGCGCCAGTAACACGACGGGGCCATCTGCAGCACCCGGCAGATGGGCTCGACCCCGTAGTCATCGCGGTGGCGGTCGATATAGGCCTTCACTTCCTGAGCTGGCGGTCGAGCTCCGCCTGCGCGAAAAACGCACTGGCAGTTTTGAGGATCTCATTGGCACGGCGCAGCTCCTTGACTTCGCGCTCCAGTTCCTTGATGCGTCGCGCATCCGAGGTCGTGGTACCCGCACGCAGGCCAGCGTCGATCTCGGCTCTCTTGACCCAATCGTGCAGGGTTTGCGGCACACAGCCAATCTTCGGCGCAATCGATTCGATAGCTGCCCACAACGAAGGGTACTCGGCTCGATGCTCCTGCACCATGCGCACAGCGCGCTCGCGCACTTCCGGGGAAAACTTGTTGGACTTGTTCATGGCTCCATCTTCTCAAGAGTTGGGGCCTCCTCCAAACCCGGGGCGGTTCAGTCCAACTCCATTCCTCTTTATCTGTGCCACACTGATAAAATTCAGAGTCCACT
>DAIQRN010000038.1:0-11917 GCA_036786185.1 Acidovorax sp.
AGGTGCTGCTGCACATCATCCAGCAGCACAACTGGAGCCAGGTGCTGGTGTTCACCCGCACCAAGTTCGGCGCCAACAACGTGGCCGAGTTTTTGACCAAGAACGGCGTTTCCGCCATGGCCCTGCACGGCAACAAGAGCCAGAGCGCCCGCACCCAGGCCCTCGCGGGCTTCAAGACCGGCGAGATCCGCGCCCTGGTGGCCACCGACATCGCTGCCCGCGGCATCGACATTGACGACCTGCCGCATGTCGTCAACTACGAAATCCCCAACGTGCCCGAGGACTACGTGCACCGCATCGGCCGCACGGGCCGCGCCGGTGCCAGCGGCGAGGCCGTGAGCCTGGTCTGCATGGACGAGGAAGGCTTCATGATGGAGATCGAGCGCTTTACCAAGCAGGAAATCCCCGTGCAGATCATCGACGGCTTCGGCCCCGAGCCCGGCGAGAAGGCCGAGCCCATCGCCATGGGTCGCCAAACCATCTGGGGCGGCGCAGGCAAGCCGCCCAGCCGCGAGGTGATGCAGGCAGCAGCCAAGGCCGCCCGTAGCGAGATGATGGAACGCATTCGTACCAACAAGGCCAGCCAGGGTGCTGGCGGTGGTGAACGTAGCTCGCGCTCTGCAGGTGGCGGCAATGGTGGCGGTGGCCGTGGTGGCCGCGCCGCAGGTGCAGCGGGCAACGGCGCAGCCAACGGCGGCGGCAATGGCCCACGTGGAGGCCGTGCGGGCGGCGGCGGCCAAGGCGGTGGCGCGCGTGGTGGCCAGGCTTCGGGACGCGGCCGTTCTGGCGGCGGCAACAACCACCACTACGATGACTCGCAACCCCCACGCGCCAACGCCCACCTGGGCACCCATTCGGGCCACAGCAATCCAGGCAACCGCCACTCCGGACATTCGTCCGGCGGTCAGCCTGACCCCATGCGCACCAGCGTGGACAGCATGAGCGCAGGTGGCCGCCGTGGCGGTGGAGGCTACCGCAATTCCGGCGGCGGCGGTTACGGTGGCGGTGGTCGGGGCAATGGCTCACGCGGCTCCTACGGCCGTTGAGCGTGCACGGCAGCTACTATAAAAAGCTCCTTTAAAGATAGCATCCAGCGCTTGCCACATAAGCGCTGGATGTCAAAATGAAATCATGGTCATCACAGCGCATGCCGTACATTGAGGGGCCCCGCCCCGCAATGCCCTGCCCCCATGCGCCCCAACGACCCGCCCCAGCCCCTGGCCACCCTGATGGTGGCCACCTGCAATGTGCTCAACCTGGCCAACCCGGGGCGCATGTTCTATGACAACCAGGACCCGTACAGCCAGGCCGAGTTTGACCGCAAGCTCACCTGGCTGGGCGAGCGCTTTCGCGCGCTCAACGCCGACGTACTGGCCGTGCAGGAAGTCTGGGACGAAGCCGCCTTCAAGGGCGCCCTGGGCCGCAGCGGCCTGCGCTACGACTTTGTGGCCGTGCCCGGCGCTGAAAACACCGCCGCGCAGGGCGGTGCGCAGGGCACGCCCCGCGTGGGCATTGCCACGCGGCTGAAGGTGGAGGCGCTGCAGTCGTTTGCGGAGTTTCCACCCGGCTTGCAGGTCGAGGTGCCCGGCCTGGGCGGGCACGCGCGCTTTGAGCGCCCGCCCCTGGTGGCCACGCTGCACATGAAACACGGGCAGGCGCTCAACGTGCTCACGGCGCACCTCAAATCCAAGCGCCCCAAGTTCCTGCAGGACGCCCAGGGCAACGCCACGGAAGACCGGGACGACCCCAAGGTCATGGCCCTGGCATCACTGCGCTCGCTCATCATGCGCGGCGCCGAAGCCATGGCGCTGCGCTGCCTGGTGATCGACCTGCTGCACCACACCAGCGTGCCCCTGGTGGTGCTGGGCGACTTCAACGACACCCCCGACAGCGTGACCACGCAGCTGATCTGCGCCACCCATGAAATCGCCTACGACCGCAGCGCGCGCGACGTGGCCCTGTTCAACGCCTACACCCTGCAGGGCGACGCCGCGCTCAAAAGGGACGTGGCGTACTCGCACATTCACCAGGGCTCGCCCAGCGTTCTGGACCAGATCCTGGTGAGTGAGGAGTTTCTGCACAACGGGCGCAACAGCATCGGTGACGTGCGCAGGGTGGACTATTTCAACGACCATCTGCACGAGGGCCGCGACCGGTCGCGCTCGGACCATGGCTTTGTACGGGCCCTGCTGCGGCTCAGAATGCAGGCCGCCCCCGAGCACTGAAACCGTGTCCATTGCGCGTTTGCAACGGGATGTACTCTGACACGGGCGATCGCGGAGGGGCAGGTAACATCGCCGTAACAAAAAGCCGCCCCGCGGGGCTTCACCGGCACGCACCACCATGACCAAGCCTTTCCATTCACACCGCGCTCCGCAAGCCGCGGCGATCCAGTTCCCTCACACCGCCTGGAAGGTCAGCACCCTGCTGGCAGCCGTGCTGCTGGCGGCCTGCTCCAGCACCCCGCTGCCGCCCTGGCCCTCCACACCCACCACGCGCCCCGGTGCCCCGGCGCCGCTGCCCCAGCGCCCCCAGCAAGGCACCGTGGTGCCAGCACCGCTGGGCCAGGCACCCCAGGTGCTGTCGGCCCCGCAGCAGGGCGTGGTCACCCGCCCGCTGTCGCCGCAAGCTCCGCTGATCGCGCAGAACGAAGGCCCCATGGCGCCGCCCTACGGCGCAGCCGTGGCCGCGCGGTTTCCCGACCCTTCCGTGGCCTACGGCACACCGGGCCTGGCCCCAGACCGCCGCGCCTTCACCACGAATGCCGAGCTGAGCCAATGGCTGCACGCCCTGGCCGAACCCACCACGCGCGGCGCCACACGCACCAAGCTGCTGAACCTGGGCATGTCGCAGCGCGGCGAGCCCATCCTGGGCCTGCTCACCACCCGGGCGGCAGGCACCGAGCCCGCCGATCTCGACCAAAGCCGCCGCCCCACCGTGGTGCTGGTGGGCCAGCAGCACGGCGACGAGCCCGCGGGCAGCGAGGCCCTGCTGGCCATCAGCCGCGAGCTGGCCCAGGGGCTGCTGGAGCCCCTGCTGGACCGCATCAACGTGGTGGTCGTGCCCCGCGCCAACCCCGACGGCGCAGCCGCCAACACGCGCGTCACCGCCAACGGCGTGGACATGAACCGCGACCACCTGCTGCTCAACACCCCCGAGGCCCGCGCGCTGGCCAAGGTGGTCAACGACTACCGCCCCATCCTGGTGGTGGATGCGCATGAATACACGGTGGCAGGCCGCTACCTGCAAAAGTTCAATGCCATCCAGCGCTATGACGCCCTGCTGCAGTACACCACCACGGCCAACTACGCGGAGTTTTTGACCAAGGCCTCGCAGGAGTGGTACCACCAACCCATGGTCGCGGCCCTTAAGGCCCAGGGGCTGACCAGCGAGTGGTACTACACCACGTCCAGCAACCCTGAGGACAAGCGCATCTCCATGGGCGGCACGCAGCCCGACACGGGCCGCAATGTCAACGGCCTCAAGAACGCCGTGAGCCTGCTGGTCGAGACGCGCGGCGTGGGCATTGGCCGCATGCACATCCAGCGCCGCGTGCACACGCAGGTCACGGCCATCACCAGCACCCTGCGCAGCACGGCCGACCGCGCGGGCAACCTGGAGCAGGTGCGCTCCTTCGTGGCCCGGGACACCAGCGCCCAGGCCTGCCGCGACGAAGTCGTGATCGAGGCGGCCGCCACGCCCACGCAGCGGGATCTGGACTTTTTGGACCCCGAGACCGGCGCCGACAAGCCGATCCGGGTGGAATGGAATTCCTCCCTGGCCCTGCGCTCCACCAAATCCCGCGCACGGCCTTGCGGCTACTGGCTGTCGGCCCATGCCACCGAGGCCGTGGAACGCCTCAAGCTCCTGGGCCTGCAGGTCATGCGCGTGGCCGAGCCGGGCTCTGCCCTGGCCGACACCTACCGCGAAACCGCCCGCGAGTCGGGCGACCGCCAGGACGTGCGCGGCACCATCGCGGGCAGCGGCATCGTGCGCGTGCAGGTCGCCCCCGTGCGCAGCGCCATCGACGTGCCCGCTGGCAGCTTCTATGTGCCGCTGAGCCAGCCCCGCGCCAACCTGGCCGTCGCCGCGCTGGAGCCCGACACACAAAACAGCTACTTCGCCAACCACCTGATCGATGAGCTGGCGCACACGGCCCGCATCATGGCCAATCCCGCGCTGGTGTTTGAAGAGATGGAATGACTCCCTGGGCCGGATCAGGCCCCAGGAGGGACATATTCACTATGAAATAGATAGCTTCTAGCGCTTACCCAGTAAGCGCTAGAGCCCAATTTCATTCAAAAAATCAAATGCGACTGTGCAGCGCCGCGGGCACCGTGCCCCGCGCGTGGCGCGCCTCGGTGCGGTCCAACACGTAACGCGACATGGCCTGTGCCAGCGCCTCTTCGGCAAGAAACACGGCGCTCTCGCACTCCTGCGTCAGCCGACGGGCCTCGTCGCTGTTGTGGCTGCGCACCACGGTTTCAATATGGGGGTTGAGCGTGCGGGCCGTGCCGATGATCTGCCGCACGTTCAGCGTGTCCGGCGTGGCAATCACAAGCATTGCCGCCCGGGCAATGTGCGCCTGGATCAGCACGGCGGGCTCCACCGCATCCCCATAGACGGCGGCAATGCCGGATTCGCGCAGCGACTCCACCAGTTCGCGGTTTTGCTCGGCCACCACGAAAGGAATGTCGTTGGCGGCCAGAGCATTAGCCACGCGCCGCCCCACCCGCCCATAGCCCACCAGCACCACCTGCCGCGCGAGGTAACGCGCATCCGTGCTCATCGGCAGCTCGGCCAGCGGGTCGTCACGCTGCTCCAGCCGACGCGCTAGCGCCGACCGGGCACGCAGCCAATCCTGCAGCGGCGCAATGGCCCGAAAGAGCATGGGGTTCAGCGCCATCGAGATCAGGGACCCCGCCAGCACCAGGCTGGCCCCTTCAGGGGGCAGCAAAGCCAGCGACGCGCCCAGCGCCACCAGGATGAAAGAGAACTCGCCAATCTGCGCCAGGCTGGCAGACACGGTCAACGCTGTATTGAGCGGGTAGCGGAACGCCAGCACCAGCAGCAGCGCCGCCAAGGTCTTGCCCAGCATGATGATGGCCACCACGGCGAGCACCTGCACCGGCCGATCCCACAGCACGGACGGATTGAACAGCATGCCCACCGACACGAAGAACAGCACCGCAAAAGCATCGCGCAGCGGCAGGGACTCCTCCGCGGCACGGTGGCTGAACTCCGACTCGCGCATCACCATGCCGGCAAAAAAGGCACCCAGTGCAAACGACACACCAAACAGCGCGGCCGAGCCAAACGCAATGCTGACCGCCGCTGCCACCACGCACAGCGTGAACAACTCGCGCGAACCAGTCCGCGCCACCTGCCACAGCACCCAGGGGAACACGCGGCGCCCCACCAGCAGCATCAGCGCCACAAAGCCACCCACCTGGAGCAGCGTCCAGCCCAGCGTCTTCCACAGGGCCGCGCCATCTACCTCCCCGGCGGCGCCACCGTTGCCGCCCAGCCAACCCGCCAGCGGGGGCAGCAGCACCAACACCAGCACCATCGCCAGGTCCTCCACCACCAGCCACCCTACCGCAATGCGCCCGGTGTGGCTGTCCAGAATCCCCAGCGTCTCCAAGGCCCGCAGCAGCACCACCGTGCTGGCGCAGGACAGCGCCAGCCCGAACACCAGCGCCCCGCCCCAGTTCCAGCCCCACCACAGCGCCAAAGCCACGCCAAGGGCTGTGGCCACCATCATCTGCACCACCGCCCCCGGCACCGCGATCTTACGCACCGCCAGCAAATCACCCAGTGAGAAGTGCAAGCCAACGCCAAACATCAGCAGCATCACCCCAATCTCGGCCAACTGGCTGGCCATGGCCGCGTCGGCCACAAACCCCGGCGTATACGGCCCAATCACCACCCCCGCCAGCAAATAACCCACCAGAGCCGGCAGCCGCAACCGCGCCGCCACAAACCCCAACGCCAAGGCAAGCCCCAGCGCCGCGGCAATGGTGTGGATGAGATTGACGCTGTGCGGCATAGAGGAAGGGGTGTGAAGGAACCATCAGCACACGGGCGTGCGCACGGCACCGTTATAACCGCATCGCCCACCCCCTCGCTACCGAAAATCGAAGCCATCCAGACCAAAGGCGCAGCGGTGGCGGGTATGATTCAAGCCTTTCACGAGCGCGCTGCGGCCTGCAGCCAACGCTCCACACGGCACGCAGCCCCTGCGGCTCGCCGTTCATCCATCTGCCCGTAGCTCAACCGGATAGAGCAATTGCCTTCTAAGCAATAGGTCGGGGGTTCGAGTCCCTCCGGGCAGGCCAGTCTTTTCCCTATGAAAACGACTCTTTCGTCGCATCGCCAGGGAAGAATTCCGCAGATCAATCTGGCGCAGCCCACTGCCCCAGCCCAGCCGCCAGCGCTACGCAGGCAAGAGCTACGGTGCAGCGGCTACAACGCCGCGGGCGGCATCCTGCGGCGGGCCCGCAGGAGCTGCGCCAGGGCGTCGAATTGGGCGGGGGTCATGTCTTTTTCCTTGCTCTGTGCCTACGCACGACTTCCTCGCTCACGCCAGAGGCCTCGGCCAGCTTTGCCACGGCGTCTTCGCTCATGCCTGCGAATGTTGGCATGTACTGGCCGAAGCTCTTGAACACAGTCTGCAGCTGTCCGATCTGCTCGCAATGCTTGCGGGTGCTGCGTTACAGTGCCTGTGACGCTTAGTTTTCCTTAGCTTTTATGCCACTCGAACCAACCAGCGAAGGCCGTACTCCTGAGCCCGCAGAGGCAGTGACTCACTGGAATTACGGCCCTGCGAGTCGCAAGCCTGACGTTCCGCCAAAAGACACCCGGTACGACCCGGATTGGTACAAGCAGAACCCGCGAAAGCGTGGGCTGCTGAATAAAGCCATCGATGCATTTTGTGATTTCATCGGCATTCACCGTGCTGGCGCACCGTTTAGAAACCGATTGCGTGATTGAAGGGGTTTGCTTGGGGCTCGTTCCGCATACCAGCGCGACTGAATTTGCTGGCGTGAAGGAGTGCGCCGCCTGAAGGCGCTGGCTACACTGTGAATGCTTTGGCCCTGGGAAGAAGGGGACTGCCCACAACAGCAGTGAGCGCGCTGGTCCCGGCGCGCTCCCAAAGCTCCAACCGTCGGTATCGGTAAAGTGATGAAGCGGTACGCGGCAAGGTGCGCACGAAATCGACCGCGCAACTTGAGCTGATGCTAAGGTAATCGGGTTGGCATTCCAGCGCCCTAATTGCCCAGGCCCTGCATTGCAGGCGATGAGCGGTTCAAGAACCTGAAAAAACCTGAATTTGCCGGACGCATTGCGCGCGTGAGGCCAAAGCACCCAGCGGTTGTTGCCGGCGTATCTGTGTGATTCACACAAAAAATAGCACGGGGCACCCTTTCTGGATGGGGCGAATGGTGAGGTTTTGGCAAGGGTGGGCATTGGCCTCGACCACCGCCTGTTCACGAACTCCGGCTTCACGCTAACTTCTGTGCTAACCAGAGAGGCGCTAACGTGCCCCTCACGCCCCTAAGCAGGAATTTGTGCTTTGACCCAACCAAAGCCCCCGCCGTGGGGCTGTTCATTGCTAGTGCTGGAACTCGATTCCCGAAATCGTCTTACATCCGCCCTTACATCGGACAGAAAACAAAAAACCCCGCTATCTTTTAAATAGCAGGGTTTCTTTACTGTACTTGGGGTGGCTGATGGGGCTCGAACCCACGACAACAGGAATCACAATCCTGGACTCTACCAACTGAGCTACAGCCACCGTCGCTTTGTATTATAGCCCGGGATTTTTACCTCCCAGGCCAAACTGCTCAATTTTCTGCGGCTACCTGCGCGGTGGGGTCTGGGCGTGGGGTCTTGATCTGCACCTTGAAGCGCTGCTTGAGCAATTCGTAGTACGCAAGGCCTTCTGCGGTAGTCCACCACTGCACATACTGCTGGCGCTCCTGCTGGGCTCGCTGTGCGTCAGGTGCCTGACGCGGCACGATGCGGTTCACCTTGACAACGGCATAGCCTTCGGCACCCAGGTCCACGCCCGTCCAGCCGGGCAGGCTGTCGGAAGGTGTGTGAAGTGCGGCATCGATCACGGCACGGGGCAGGTCCTGAGGCTGCTCGCGCGAGACCTCCACGGCTGCGGGCAAGCCTGTTGCCGCGGCTGGGGCGGCCTTCCAGGCGGCCAGCTTGGCTTCGCCTTCCTTGCGGGCTTGCTCGGCCGCGCGCTGTGCGATGAACAGCGTACGAACACGCGCACGCACTTCCTCCAGGGGCAAGGTACGTGCCGGGGTATAAGCGGTGATGCGACCGGCCGCCATCTGGCTGGGGCCCACTTCCACGGTCTCGGTGTTGCGCTTGTTCTGCACCGAATCGGCAGCAAACAAGGCCTCCAGGAACTTGGCGTTAGCCAGCGCTCCCTGGGCACCAGGGGCGGGCGTGCGGGTGACGCCGGTGGCGGTTTGTACCTTGAGCTTGAGCTTCTCGGCCACGGGTTGCAGGCTGTCGGCCTGCTCATAAACGCCGTTGGAGAATGATTCCGCAACTTCCGCAAACTTGCGCTGGGCCTGTTGCTGCTTGAGTTCTGCCTCCAGCGATGGACGCAGTTCTTCAAACGTAGGCTGGCGCGGGGTCTTGATGTCCGTCAATTGGATGATGTGGTAGCCGAAGTCCGACTCCACCACGTCGCTGATTTCACCCTTCTTGAGGGCAAAGGCGGCATCTTCGAAGGGCTTGACCATGGCGCCCCGCGCGAAGAAATTCAGGTCACCGCCTGCGGTGGCTGATCCCGTGTCGTCCGAGTTCTTCTTGGCCACGTCGGCAAAGCTTGCGGGGTTCTTGCGCACCTGCGCGAGAAGCTCGGTGGCGCGGGCCTTGGCCTTTTCTTTGTCGGCAGCAGGCGCATCCTTGGCTGCATTGATCAGGATGTGGCTTGCACGACGTTCTTCCTTGCCTGCCAGGCGCTCCAGGTTTTCCTTGTAGTAGGTGCGCAGATCGTCTTCGCTGAGCGTAATGCCCGCACGCACGCTGTCCAGATCGAGCACCAGGTATTCCACAGCGGCTTGTTCCAGTTGCTGAAACTGCGCGGGATGGGCCTTGTAGTAGGTCTCCAGATCGGCATCCGAAGGTTCTGCCTTGGAGGTGAAATCAGCGGCCTTGAAGCGGACGACCTGGATCTCGCGCCGCTCGTACAGCGGGTCCAGGGCCAACTTGACCTGCGCGTCGGTACCAAAGGCCGTTCCCATCACGCCGCCCATGACCTGGTTGATCGAGAGGTCGCGGCGCACATTGGCTTCGAAGCCTTCGGGCGTGAGGCCCTGGCTTCCGACCAGGGCGCGATAGGCTTCGGCATCCAGTGTGCCGTCCGCACGCTTGAGGTCGGCAATGGCGGGGATATCCTGCAGGCTGCGGGCCAGGCGGGCATCGGTGGTCACCAGGTGCATGTCCTTCGCGGCGGCAGCCAACACGCGGTCGCGCACCAGGCGCTCCAGCGTGGCGTAACGCGCCTGGGGCGAATCCAGCAGCTTGGGATCGACCGTGGGAGACTGGGCACGGATGCGGTCGGTCTCCATGCGGTGCGCATTGTCCCAATCGGTCTGGTTGATCTTGTGGCCATCGACACGGGCAACCACCGGGCTCTTTTCAGAGAAGTAGTTGCTGTCGATACCCACCAGCACAAACGAGGGAATGATCAGCAAGAACAATAAGACCATCACGATCTTGGAGTGCTTGCGGATGGATTCAAACATGGTCGATCTTTCAGAAGACAAAAAAACAAAAGGCGAACTTGCGTTCGCCTTTGTTCGGTGGTGGTGGGTCCTGACGGTCTCGAACCGCCGACCTACTCCGTGTAAAGGAGCCGCTCTACCAACTGAGCTAAGGACCCCGCCCTAAGCCGATCCTCAGTTCAAGGCATCCTTCAATGCCTTGCCAGGACGGAACTTCGGAACTTTAGCAGCTTTGATTTTAATCGTAGCGCCGGTACGGGGATTGCGGCCGGTGCGGGCAGCGCGCTTGCCGACCGCAAAAGTACCGAAACCGACGAGCGAAACGGTGCCGCCCTTTTTCAAGGTCTTCTTGACGGCCTCGATCGTGGATTCAAGGGCTCGCGCAGCAGCGGCCTTGGAGATGTCGGCGTTGGTAGCGATGTGCTCGATCAGTTCGGTTTTGTTCACAAGAGGCCTCTCGGAAAAAGAGTTGATGGATGTCTCGCGGCGTTCTGGTCTTCACACGTCCGAAAGCACAGCCTGAAGCTAAGGAAAAGCAGACGGGGGAATGACTGGCATACACAGCAGGTGCTGCTGCATCAGATTAAAGCCATCGAGTTTCCGGGTGTCAATACAGCACGCTGTTTTGCAACCGCGTTGCGTCGAATTCTAGTCGTATTTCCAGCAGCGACGGGGCTTGCGAGATGGTTTTGTCTCATACGCATCGTATGGGCAGCATCCCGTATTGACACCCCGCGCCCAGCAAGGCACGCAGGGCAACCGGGTTACCCCTCACTTCACGCGCGCGCGGATTTCCGGCAGCGCCTTTTGCAGGTAATACACCATGGACCACACCGTGAGCACGGCAGAGGCCCAGATCAGCCAGGTGCCCCACACGCCGGTGTCGATCATGCCGAACAGGCGCCCGTCGTAGAGCAGGAAAGGGATGGCAAGCATCTGCACCGTCGTCTTGACCTTGCCAATCATGTGCACGGCCACGCTTTTGCTCGCACCGATCTGGGCCATCCATTCGCGCAGCGCGCTGATGGCGATTTCGCGCCCGATGATGATGAGAGCCACGAACACATCGGCCCGCTGCAGGTGCACCAGCACCAGCAGCGAGGCGCAGACCAGGAACTTGTCGGCCACCGGGTCCAGAAATGCGCCAAAGGACGAGGTCTGGTTGAGCTTGCGGGCCAGGTAGCCGTCCAGCCAGTCCGTGGCGGCAAACACGATGAACATCACCGTGGCGATGAGGTTGCGGGTGGACGGCTCCAGCGGCGCGTAGAACACCCCCACGATCAAAGGTATCGCGACGATGCGCGTCCAGGTCATCAAAGTGGGAATGGTCCAGAACATGGCGGCGATTGTGTCACGGCAGGGCCACGGCGCTGTCGATAAGGCCTATCGCAGTGCCCGGTAAATTTCTTCGGCCAGCTCCCGCGAGATGCCATCCACCGTGGCCAGGTCTTCGACACTGGCCGACGCCACACCGCGCACGCCGCCAAAGCGCTGCAGCAGCCGCGCCCGCTTCTTGGGACCCACGCCCGGGATTTCCTCCAGCTGGCCACCGCCCACCCGGACCTTGGCGCGCGCGGCGCGCATGCCGGTGATGGCAAAGCGGTGGGCCTCGTCGCGGATCTGGGCCACCAGCATCAGCGCGGCCGATTCCTTGCCCAGATAGACCTTGTCGCGGCCATCGGCAAACACCAGCTCTTCCAGCCCCACCTTGCGGCCCTCACCCTTTTCCACGCCGACGATGCGCGTCAGATCCAGCCCCAGCGCCGCGAACACCTCGCGCGCCACGCTTACCTGGCCCTTGCCACCGTCGATGAGCACCAGGTCGGGCAAGCGCGCCTGCCCGCTGGCCACCTCGGCGCCGCCCGCCTCCTGCTGCGCCTGCGCGACCTTGCTGTAGCGGCGTGTGAGCACCTGGCGCATGGCGGCGTAGTCGTCGCCGCCGGTGACGCCTTCGATCTTGTAGCGGCGGTATTCGCTGCTTTGCATCTTGTGGTGGTGAAACACCACGCACGAGGCCTGCGTCGATTCGCCCGCCGTGTGCGAGATGTCAAAGCACTCGATGGTGAGCTGGTCCAGGTCATCGGGCGGCAGGTCCAGCGCCTCGGCGAGCGCGCGCGTGCGCGCCTGCTGCGAGCCCTCTTCGGCCAGCAGGCGGGCCAGTT
>DAIQRN010000430.1:0-2917 GCA_036786185.1 Acidovorax sp.
GGTGGCCGCCTTCGGCCAGGCTCATGCCCATGATGGTGTCGCCGGGCTTGAGGAAGGCCAGGAACACGGCCTCGTTGGCGGACGCGCCGCAGTGCGGCTGCACGTTGGCGGCCTCGGCACCAAAGATCTGCTTGACGCGGTCGATGGCCAGTTGCTCGGCCACGTCCACGTGCTCGCAGCCACCATAGTAGCGCTTGCCGGGGTAGCCTTCGGCGTACTTGTTGGTCAGCTGGGTGCCCTGCGCCCACATCACGGCGGGGGAGGCGTAGTTTTCGCTGGCGATCAGCTCGATGTGGTGCTCTTGCCGGGCGTTTTCAGCCTGGATGGCGGCAAAGAGTTCGGGGTCGGTTTGTTCGACAAGAATATTGCGGTCGTACATGTTGGCAGTCCTATGAACTTGTGTCCCTTGAAACAAGGGCTGCCCAGGCGAACGGCGGAACGCAAAAGCAGGGCTTCTGCGGCACGCTCCCCAGTGGTTCACAAGGGGCGGGCCCTTGCTGGTTTCCACGTCAGCGGCAGCACCTTGTGACGAATCGGGTGCCGCGCCTATCGCCAGTCGCGTACCCCGCTAGTGTAGCTGAGCCAAGGCGCAACGCAGGGGTCAGAGTCCCGAGAGCAAAGCCACCTTGTCGGCAGCCGCGTTGCCGGAGGCGGCCGCAGGAGTGGCCACGGGGACCATCTGCGCAGGCGCCTCGGTGGACAGCATGGGCGGCGTTGTCAGGGGAATGGCGCGGCCACCGGCCACCTGGCGCAGGCGGAAATGCTCGGCCAGCACCTTGGCGGCATAGCCGCCGTCGTCCGGGAGATTGGCGGCGCCCACGTAGTAGCGCAGGCCGCCTTCGACCGAACCGGCGCGGGCTATGGATTCCTGCAGCACCTTCACGCCCACGCGCAGGTTGGTCACGGGGTCGAACGCCGCGTGGTGGCCTCCAAAGCTCTGGTACTTGTCGGTGTGCACGCGGGTCATCACCTGCATCAGGCCCTGGGCACCCACCGAGCTCTGCGCAAATGGGTTGAAGCTCGATTCGATGGCCATGATGGCCAGAATCAGCGTGGGGTCGATCTTGGCGCGGCCACCGATGTCGTAGGCCTCGGCCACCAGGGCGGCCAGCGGCTCGGGGGCCACGCGGTACTTCTTGCTGAGCCAGTAGGCGACGGCGGCCTGCTCCTTGGGCAGGTCCTTGGGATTGCTGGCCGTGGCGCGTTCGCTGGCGCCGGGCTCGATGGGCATGCCGACCATCTCGACCTGGCGCGCCTGCAGCCAGTTCATAAGGCGCTCTTCGCCTGCCTGGCGCAGGTCGGGCCGGGCCGTGAGTGCAATGGCCACGAAGGCCACAGCCAGGCCGATCAGGGCAAAGCTGTTGTGGGTGATTTCAAGAAAACCTTCTGTCACGTCGGCCGCGAAGGTTCGCACGCCGGAGATGATTTGTCCTGACGCTGTCATAGCTCTTCCTTTCTGACGCGAGGCAGGGTAGGGCGTGGTCGTCATAAAGGACGGGAACTGCGCCTATCCCGGCATCGCCTGGATTGGTACGCCATCAAACCGGGTGACACCCGAAGTGGGGTCTTCTGTGCCCTGGTTTGACTTAGCCGGATTCGGCAGCGGTTGGGGTTTTTACTAGTCCGTTTTGGGGCTGGCGGATTCTAAAAGTTGACTAAATGCATAGTCAATACTAAAAAAATGAATTTTTATATCTAATTTTCATGAAAAATATGTAAAAAATCACAGGTTTTGCCGCAATTTCTGCCGTCCCTGCGCAGGCAGGCGCTGGGGACCGCGGGCCGTGCATGCCAAATTCAATGGAGCATGTGCGCGCCATTGAGAATCCGATTTGAGTTCGCGGGATGACTTTGCTATTGTTGAGTTGCCTGTCTAGTTCAGGCATCGCCTGACGAAGCAAAGTCTCCCGCCGAGGGCATTCAGTGCCAAGGTGCAGCAGATGGAGCTTCCACGGCAACCCTTGGGGGCAATACCTTGCCTCCCCGCCATGTGGACCTTCATCTCCGCATTGCGACCGATGGCAAAGACCGTTGTGTCAGCCGTCAAGCCCGGTGGGCAGGCCTTTGGGCCCTGTCCACCGGGCTTTCTTGTTTGTGCGCCACTTGCAGGGCGGGCCTGGGTTCTTATATATAGATAATGGGGGCTCCCCAGAGTGGCCGCCATCCCTGGTGGTGGCTGCCTGTCAAAGTCTGTGCCTGATCGCTGCTCCCTGCTGGGAGGCAGCGCACCCAAGGTCTGTGCTTTGCTCAGAACCCGGTGAAAATAGCGCCTTTGCCGTTTTGGCCCTGCAGTGCGGTGGCCGAGGCCATCCCTTTGGCCCTGTGCAGGGGGCGCTTTCGTTATCCATTGGATCCATGTTTCCATTTTTTTCCCGCAGCAAAATGTCCGACGCACCTGACGTGAATCCGGCCCCGGCCAAAACCCATGAGCCCCATCCGCTGGATGCACTGACCGGCGGCGCTTTTTCTGCCGCCACGTCTGGCGAGCGCGCTTCCCGCATCCGCGACTGGTTGGCCACGCAGCCTGCTCCCGAGCAGCTGCAAGAGGTGTTCAAGGAACTGAGCGGGCGCGACAAGGGCGCGGCCCGTGCCGTGCGCGAGCGCCTGGATGAAATTCGCCGCGCCAAGGGCCAGGAAGCCATCGCGGCCGAGTGGGCTGAAAAGGCCCAGGCCTTGCTGGCGGCCCCCAAGCTCAATATCGCCGACGCTCTGGCCTGGCAGCGTGACGCCGCCAAGGCGGGCGCTCCGCTGTCGCGCGAGCCGCTGTCGCTGCTCAAGGTGCAGGTGGCGGACCGTGTGAAGGTGATCGAAGACCTTCAGCACCGCGTGCAGGTGCAGCGCGAGGCCGCCGTGCTGCTGGCCCAGCGCATCGAGGTGCTGTCCACCAAGCCCTGGCGCGATGCGCAAGCGGCGCTGG
>DAIQRN010000431.1:0-2908 GCA_036786185.1 Acidovorax sp.
TGGGCGCGGGCCCGGCCGAGGTCTATGCGCTGGGCGCCGCGCTGCGCAGCCTGCGCGATGACGGCGTGCTCGTGGTCGGCTCGGGCAGCATGACGCACAACCTGTCCGAGTTCTTTGGCGGAGCGCGTGAGCCCGCGCCCTATGTGCTGGAGTTTAGCCGCTGGATCGAGGCCGCCCTGGCGCGTGGCGACATGAAGGCGCTGCTCAACTACCGCAGCCAGGCGCCCCATGCACACCGCGCGCACCCGACCGAAGACCATTTCCTGCCCATCTTCTTTGCCCTGGGGGCGGCGGGCGATGACCTGCAGGCCCGCTACCTGAGCCGCGAAGTGATGTACAGCATGCTGTCGATGGACGCATTTGCCTTGCATCCGGTGCACTGACGGGCCGGGCTGCATGATTTTTTGTTATTAAAAAACCAATCTGGCGCTTATCCATGCTCAATCTACCGCTCACCTTTTTGCAGCGCCCCGCAGCTGCCACAACCCCCCGCCCCTGGCTGCTGGTGCTCATGCATGGCGTGGGCAGCAACGAGCAGGACCTGATGGGCCTGGCGCCGCAGATTCCTGAGCGCTTTCACGTGTTGAGTTTGCGTGCACCGTTTCGCATGGGGCCAGGCGCGCATGCGTGGTTTGATTTTTCCATTGAGCCCAATGGCGAGCGCACCATCAACGAAGCCCAGGAGGCGCAAAGCCGCGCCCTGGTGGCCCAGACCATCGCGTCGGCGGCAGAACAACTGGGCATTCCGCCAGAGCGTGTGGTGGTGGGGGGCTTCAGCCAGGGCGGCATCATGGCGTTGTCGCTGCTGCTGACCCAGCCCGCGCTCATGCAGGCCGCCATGGTGTGGCACGGCCGCCTGCTGACGCAGATGCTGCCGCACGCTGCCCCACCTGATGCGCTGCGCGGCAAGCAGATGTGGCTGAGCCACGGCACGCACGACAACGTGATCCCGCTGGCCCATGCGCAGGCCATTGCCCACCACATGGCGCCGCTGCCCGTGACCCTGGCGTACCACGAGTTTCCAGGCGCGCACGAAATCCGCCCGTCGGAGCTTGCGGCCACGGTAACGTGGCTTGAGTCGCTGTCCACCAAACCTGCGGCGTTCTAGGCGCGGCCTACATCGCGTTACCCGCGCGGCGCCGATCAGGGGTCCAATCAGGCAGGCCCTCTCGCAGGGACGGACAGGGAACGCCCAGCGCTGCAGGCACTCGGACAAGGGTTGTTCCAGCACTGAAGGAGACCCGATGCCTGATCAAGAGACCGCCGAGTTCCGCCCCACGCCAGAGCGCACATCTTCCACGCCCTGGATCGTCGCTGCCGTGCTGGCCTGTGCGGTGGCTGCCGGCGCCGCCTGGTGGTTCTGGCTGCGCCCAGTGCAGCCGCCAGCTCCGCCGCCGCCCGTGGCGGCAGCACCCGAGGCGCCCGCTGCCCCTGCAGCGCCCGCGGCTTCTGCGCCGCAGCCCCAGGCCTCGGAGCCCCAAAACCCTGTCGATGCGCTGGCCCCGGCCGACACCGCCTTGCCCGCACTGGCTGAATCCGACGCGCGCGTGTCCGAGCTGCTGGCCGAATTGCTGGGGCGCGACAAGCTCACGGCATTCTTGCAGCTGGATGGCTTCGTGCGCCGCGTGGTGGCTACGGTGGACAACCTGGGCCGCGCCCAGGCCCCGTCGCGCATGTGGCCGGTGCAGCCCATGCCGCAGCGGTTTGCGGTGGATGGGGAGGGCGACGCCCCCACCACGATTGCCACCACCAATGCCGCCCGCTACAGCGCCTTTTTGACTTTTGCCGAAGCCGTGCCCCTGGAGCCTGCCGTGGCCTTGTATGCACGGCTGTACCCGCTGTTCCAGCAGGCGTATGAAGAGCTGGGCTACCCCAAGCGCTACTTCAACGACCGCCTGGTGGCCGTACTGGACCACTTGCTGCTGGCGCCCGAGCCCAAAAGCCCGCTGCGCGTGAAGCTCACGCCCGTCAACACCGATGTGCCCAACCTGCGCCCGTGGGTGCGCTATGAGTTTGTGGACCCGGCGCTGGAATCGCTCTCCAGCGGGCAGAAGATTCTGGTGCGCATGGGGCCAGCGAACCAGGCGCGCGCGAAAGCGCTGGTCCGTGATCTGCGCAAGCGCGTGGCAACCAGCGAGTTGCAGCTCCCCCAGCGGTGAAGGATGTGAGGGGCTGCTGCGCGCTGGCTACAGCGGCAGTGCCATGGTGCGCTTGACCTCCTTGAGCGAGAAGCTCGTGGAAATCTCGCGCACGCCGGGCAGGCTGCGCACATGGGTGCGCACATAGTCGGCAAACGATGCGAGGTCGGCCGCCACCACCTCCAGCTGGTAGTCATAGCGGCCCGAAAGGTTGTGGCACGACAACACCTGGGGCATCGCCATGACCTCGCGCTCCAGGGCCGATGTGGTGTCAGCCGTGTGGTCGTGCAGCGCCAGCTGCACAAAGCCCAGCACGCCCCAGCCCACACGCTGGCGGTGCAGATGGGCGTGGTAGCCCGCAATCACGCCCGCATCCTCCAGCGCGCGCACGCGCCTCCAGCACGGGGAGGTGGACAGCGAAACCGCCTCGGCCAAGTCGCCCACGGTGGCGCGGCCATCGCGTTGCAGGGCGTTGAGGATCGTGCGGTCCACGGGGTCGAGTGGATGAGGGTGCATGGCAGTGTGTCCTGCTAATTGGGTAATTTGAGGCAAATTTTGCCTTCTTTGATCGTATGAAGGGCAAATAAGGCGAAAACTTACCCGTTGATGGGTTGAAGAATCTCCCTATTCCAAGGAGACCACCATGACCCGCCCCACCGACCGCACCACCGCCACCGGCTTCAGCACCCGCGCCATCCACCACGGCTACAACCCCGCCGACCACCAGGGCGCACTGGTGCCGCCCATCCACACCTCGGCCACCTTTGCCT
>DAIQRN010000432.1:0-2903 GCA_036786185.1 Acidovorax sp.
TGGGCGTGACGCCGCTGGGCACCATGGCGCACGAATACCTGCAGGCCTGCCAGGCCCTGGGCCCGCGCCTGCGCGACAGCCAGGTGTTCGGCTTCGAGGTCTGGGCCAAGGAATACCGGGGCGACCTGGGCATTGCCCTGTCGGACGTCTATGGCATGAGCGCCTTCCTGCGCGACTTCGATCTGTACTTCTGCAAGCTCTTCGACGGCGCCCGCCACGACAGCGGCGACCCGTTTGCCTGGGGCGAGCGCCTGCTGGAACACTACCGCAAGAACCGTGTGGACCCGCTGACCAAGACGCTGATCTTCAGCGACGCGCTCACCGTGCCGCGCACCGTCGAGCTGTACCAGCAGTTTCGCGGCCGCTGCCAGCTGGCCTTTGGCATAGGCACCAACCTGACCAACGACCTGGGAAGCCCGCCCGCGCACGAACCGCTGCAGGTGGTCATCAAGATGACCCGCTGCAACGACCAGCCCGTGGCCAAGTTGTCGGACACGCCCGGCAAGGGCATGTGCGATGACGAGAAGTACCTGGCCTACCTGCGTCAGGTTTTTGACATACCTGCAACGGCATAGTCGGAGGGCGCCCCGACACACCGCGAGGCGCTTCGATTGATAGAACTGGATGGAGACAAGACCTATGAAACTTTCGCGCGGGCTGGCATTGGCCGGTTTTTTGGCGGCATTGCCGGGCATGGCCCTGGCCGCCGATCTCGATGGCAGCACGCTGTCCGTTCTGTGGGGTGTGCCGTTTGCCGGTATCTTGCTGTCCATCGCCCTCATGCCGCTGTTGGCGCCGATCTTCTGGCACCACCATTTCGGCAAGGTGGCCGCGGCCTGGGCGCTGGCGTTCCTGCTGCCCTTCGCCATTGCCTTTGGCCCTGGCGTGGCGGGCGTGAATCTGGTGCATGCGCTGCTGGCCGAATACATACCGTTCGTGATCCTGCTCACGGCCCTGTTCACCACGGCGGGTGGCATCTACATCCGGGGCAACCTGCATGGCAGCCCGGGGCTGAACATCGCCATCCTGGCCATTGGCGCGGTGCTGGCCAGCTTCATGGGCACGACGGGGGCGTCCATGCTGCTGATCCGCCCGCTGATCCGCGCCAATGACAACCGCAAGCACGTGGCGCATGTGGTGGTGTTTTTCATCTTTATCGTCTCCAACGCGGGCGGTTCGCTCACTCCGCTGGGCGACCCGCCGCTGTTTCTGGGCTTTTTGAAGGGCGTGGATTTCTTCTGGACGGTGAGCCATATCTTTCAGGAGACCCTGTTCCTGGTCGGCGTGCTGCTGGTGCTCTTTTTCCTGCTGGACTCGTGGTACTACCGCCGGCGTGAAGAGGTGCTCAAGCAGGACCCCACGCCCGACAGCCGCGGCATTGGCTTTGATGGCAAGGTCAACTTTGTCCTGCTGGGCGTGGTGGTGGCGTTCGTGCTGCTCAGCGGGTTCTGGAAGTCGCCCGTGGTGTTCAACATCGCGGGTACCGATGTGGGCCTGCCCGGCATCGTGCGGGACGCGGGGCTGATCGTCGTCACCCTGGTGTCGCTGTGGCTCACGCCCAAGCAGGTGCACGAGGACAACCAGTTCAACTGGGCGCCCATGCAGGAGGTGGCCAAGCTCTTTGCGGGCATCTTCCTGACCATCATTCCCGTCATCGCCATGCTCAAGGCCGGTGTCAACGGCCCCTTCGGCGCCATCGTTTCGGCCGTGACCCGGCCGGACGGCTCGCCCGACCCGGCCATGTACTTCTGGGCCACCGGCGTTCTCAGCTCCTTCTTGGACAACGCGCCGACCTACCTGGTGTTCTTCAACACGGCGGGCGGCGATGCGGCCGTGCTCATGACCACCCTCGCGCCCACGCTGGCGGCCATTTCTGCGGGCGCTGTGTTCATGGGCGCCAACACCTACATCGGCAATGCGCCCAACCTCATGGTCAAGGCCATCGCCGAGGACCGGGGCGTGAAGATGCCCAGCTTCTTCGGCTACATGCTGTGGTCGTGCGGCATTCTGGTGCCGCTGTTCGTGGTGATGACTTTTGTGTGGTTCCGTTGACAGGAGATTCATTGGTATGAGCAAGCCCCGCATCCTGGTCGCCCGCGCGATCTTTCCCGACATCGTGGACCGCCTGCGCCAGCACTTCGACGTGCAGGACAACCCCGACGACGCCATATGGACCTCCGCCGAGCTGGCCGAGCGCCTGGCCGACAAGGACGGAGCCTTCACCACCGGCAGCCAGCGCATCGACGCAGCGCTGCTGGCAGCCGCGCCGCAGCTCAAGATCGTGGCCAACATGGCCGTGGGCTACAACAACTTTGATGTGGACGCCATGACGGCCGCGGGCGTGCAGGGCACCAACACGCCCGACGTGCTGACCGAGACCACGGCCGACTTCGGCTTCGCGCTGCTGATGGCCACGGCGCGTCGCATGACCGAGAGCGAGCATTTCCTGCGCGCCGGCCAGTGGACCAAGTGGAGCTACGACATGTTCGCGGGCAGCGACATCCACGGCAGCACCCTGGGCATCATCGGCATGGGGCGCATAGGCCAGGGCATTGCCCGGCGCGGCGCGCACGGCTTTGGCATGAACGTGATCTACCACAACCGTTCGCGCCTGTCGCCGCAGCTGGAGGCCGACTGCAAGGCCCGCTACGTGGGCAAGGACGAGCTGCTGCGCACGGCCGACCACGTGGTGCTGGTGGTGCCCTACACCGCCGAGTCGCACCACACCATCGGCGCGGCCGAGCTGGCGCTGATGAAGCCCACGGCCACGCTGGTCAACATTGCGCGCGGCGGCATCGTGGATGACGCGGCGCTGGCCGTGGCGCTGCGCGAGCGGCGCATCGCGGCGGCGGGGCTGGATGTGTTCGAGGGCGAGCCCAGCGTGCACCCGGACCTGCTCACCG
>DAIQRN010000433.1:0-2897 GCA_036786185.1 Acidovorax sp.
CGCACCAACGACATCATGCGCACCCTCACGGCGCTCACCGCCGTCTTCCTGCCGCTGAACCTGATCGCGGGCATCTTCGGCATGAATTTCGAGTTCGTTCCGCTCATCCATAAGGCCGATGGCTTCTGGTGGGCGGTGGCGTCCATGCTGGCCATCGCTGTGGCGTTGGTGGCGCTGTTCTGGCGCAAGCAATACCTCTCGCGCACCCGGCAATAAGCGTCTGTTCGAAGAGCGGCGTGCAAGTCGTACGACAGGCGTAACAACGACGCCAGAGGAGTATTGTTCGCCGCTCCTGGTCCTGCTTGGGCTGCAGGGCCCTCCGGGCAAGCTTCAGCGCGTCCCCCGAAGAAGTGCGCCATTAGAAGCCCTCGCCTGTAAAGCCCCGACGCCACAGACACACATATGCGTCGATGTAGATCGACACTCCAGGCTGGAACCTGTGACGCGCAAGCCACGACCGTTTTGCGACCACAGAACCAGCGCAACCACACCTCACGCGGCACGCAAGGCAGCTGCCCGCTGTGGAAATCAACTCGCCGCTCTCCCGCCCTCACCAGCGCAGCATGTGAGAGCGCTGGGCCGCCGCCAGATCACAAATCCCAGCGATTTGGCACGCGATGCATTACCCGCACGGTGTCCGAATTTTGTGTGGCAGCAACCCACACAAACGCGTCCCGTATTGTCAGCGTTGTGCCAAAAGGTTAACAAACGCAACAACGCTTGACGCTCGTCAAGCCGCACCCCGGGGGGGCTGGGTAATCTCGACCGCGCACTTCAATCAATCCCTCCTCATGAATCAAATCGCCATTGGAAAACGCCTCTGCCTGGGCTTTGGCTTGCTGTTGGCCCTGTCGCTGCTGGGCACCTTGCTGGGAGTGTGGCAATTGCACACCGCCTCCGTGTCCACCCAAGCCGTGATCGAACAACCGCTGGCCAAGGAACGCCTCATCAGCGACTGGTACCGCCTGATCCACACGGCCGTACGCCGCACCACGGCCATTGCCAAAAGCAGCGATGCGTCCTTGTCGACCTATTTTGCAGAAGAGCAGAAGCTCTCGGCCAGCACCACCACCGACATTCAGAAAAAGGTCGAAGGCTTGATGCAGACCGACGCGGAGCGCGCTCTGTTCAGCGACATCAGCGCGCTGCGCCGCAACTACACCGAAGCCCGCGACGAAGTGATCCGCCTGCGCCGCGACGGGCACAGTGAACAGGCCGATGCACTGCTGGAATCGCGCTTCGTGCCTTCAGCCAAGCAGTACATGACCCGCGTGGAAGCGCTGATGGAAATGCAGCGCAAGGCACTGGACGAATCTGCCGCGCCCATCAAGGCCGCGAACGACAAGGCCCGCTACTGGCTGATCGCGTTGGGCGCCATTACCATTGGCTTGGGCATGGTGCTGGCCGTCACCATCACGCGCAGCATCACCCTGCCGCTGAGCGATTCAGTGGCTGTAGCCGACACCATTGCCCATGGCGACCTGACCACCGAGGTGGTCAGCACCCGCAGCGACGAAGCCGGTCAGTTGCTGCGCGCCCTGGCAGACATGCAGCACTCGCTGGCCTCGGTGATCGGACAGATCCGCAGTGCGGGCGACCAGATTGCCAGCGCCAGCGACCAGATTGCCGGGGGCACGCAAGACTTGTCGTCGCGCACCGAACACACGGCCGCCAACCTGCAGCAGACAGCGTCGTCCATGGAGCAGTTCACGGCCACCGTGCAACAGTCGGCAGAGGCCGCCCGCACCGCCAGCACGCTGGCTTCCTCTGCGGCTGAAGTGGCATCGCAAGGTGGCAGCATCGTGGCCCAGGTGGTGGAGACGATGGAAGACATCCACACCAGCTCGCGCCGCATTGCGGACATCATCGGCACCATCGATGGCATCGCCTTCCAGACCAATATCCTGGCGCTGAACGCTGCCGTGGAAGCCGCCCGCGCCGGTGAACAGGGCCGTGGCTTTGCCGTGGTGGCTGGCGAAGTGCGCAGCCTGGCCCAACGCAGCGCCGAGGCGGCCAAGGAAATCAAGGGTCTGATCTCCAGCAGCGTGGAGAAGGTGGGCCAAGGCACGCAGCTTGTGCACAACGCCGGGGCCGCCATGCAGAACATCGTGAGTTCGGTGCAAAGGGTGACGGAGGTGATAGCGCACATCGCCGCCAGCGCCCGCGAGCAATCTGACGGCATTGCCCTGGTGAACGACGCCATCGCCCAGCTCGACCAGGCCACCCAGCAAAACGCCGCGCTGGTGGAAGAGTCTGCCGCTGCCGCGCAAAGCCTGCGGGAGCAGGCCTATCGGCTGGCGCAAGCTGCGTCCACCTTCAAGGTGGCTGACAGCGCAGCGCCGCTGCGCCGCCCTGCGATGGGGCACGATCAGCCACGTCTTGCAGCAGCCTGAGCGGACGCTGCGGCCGCTGCACTCAGTTCTTGCGGTCTGGGCTGACGACAGACACCCCCAGCAACGCCGCTGCATTGCCCCAGGCCACGCGCTGGGCCACATCGGCAGGCAGGCCACCCAGCCAGGTGCGGTAGTCCCGCATCTGCGCTTCGTAGTGTTGCCAGCGCTGGTTGACCCAGGTGTCTGAGCCGATCACAAAACGGGTGGGGTGCTTGAGCAGCAGGTCGCGCCACCCGGGGCACAGCTTCCCACCGTCGCACACCAGCCCGGGGCGGTACGACAGTTCGCCCACCAGGCCGGGGTAGCGGGCCAGCAGCGCATCGACCCGCGCAACCGGCACGCCGCCAATGCCCGTGTGGGCCCAGATGAGGCGCACTGACTGCCCCTGGCTGGCGGTGTGCGCCATCAGCAGGTCAATCGCCACATCGTCCACATGCGCCAGCACCACCAGGCGGCGCTGCTCGGCCAGTTGCATCAGCTTGCGGGCCACGGGGCCGTTGGCGT
>DAIQRN010000434.1:0-2895 GCA_036786185.1 Acidovorax sp.
GCGTGTTGCACCAGCGCCGCTGGCCTCTTCGATGGATAGCTTCCATACCTTGGCCCCCTCGCGTACTCCCAGGCTGTCGTCCAATTGACGGTCGCGCTTGGCGTCTCGGCACGTCCGCACGAAAACGCCGGGCTGCACCTCGTAGCTGACGGCCTTGACGGCTTCGTCATCGTCTGATGGCACCGTCGCGCGAATGCCCTCCACAAAATCCTCATAACTGAAGCTTTGGTGAAAGGTCACAAACCGCACCCGGTGTTCTTTGACCAGCGCATCAAAACGGTCTTTCAGAACCTTGCGCTTGTCCGGGCTTTGGTTCTGCTCCCAAAACGGCCTGTCCAAAATCTTTAGCGCCGCATCAATCGTGGTGTAGGTCTTACCCGTGCCTGGGGGGCCAAACAAAATTTGGTTCAAAGGCTCGCTCATGGGGCGCTCTTTCGAAGAAATAGATGCGACTGGCGCAGCGGTGATGGGTGCCGGTGGTGCGCTCGTCGTAGTGCCGTTTTGGCGTTGAAAACTCAGGCGGTATGCGCCGTCTGCCTCTTTGTGGATTACGGCCCGATCCCCTGCTTTCAATTGCGCATTGCTGAACAGGCCGCCGAAGCGTTCCCGCAGCCGGTTGTCATTGGCCTGTACCCATGTTTGGATAGATTCGCCATTAGGCAACGCCAGTGTGAGTTTGCGTTGTGGCGTGGCCTTCGTATCGGGCGCAATGCTCTCGGGCGGAAACAGTGCCTGCAGTTTGGGTACCCGCAGCTCCCCTTTACGAATGTCTTCATTACGGAGCAACACGCTCAGCGTTGTTTCCGAGCCGTCGTAGTCATCCGGCCAGCAGGCCTCGCGGCTTTGCAGTGCGGGCACACGCGGGTCGGCTGCTGCCCCGTCAGCCAGCCGCGCAGCTACATCGGCGTCCAGCAGTTGCCAGGGGATGGCATCATCTGCACGACCCGCAGAGCCATCCGCTGCAGGTAGCGTGGGGCTGGTTGCCAGCGCGTCGTTGGCAGCACTGGTGGGCGCTGCAGCAGGCTGGTGCAACTTTGCGCGCACCCCCTGTGGTGTGCACTCCATCACCAGCACCTTCGTGGCCGTCCACACCTTTGGGTCATCGCTTCGGCCTGCGTGGATGGTGTGGTTCTGCGTCACCCACCAGTCCAGGTCCGACTCGTGCAGCGCCAACACCAGTTGACAAAACGCCTCGGTCTGCCCGAACGCCTTCAGTCGATCAGCCAGTTGGGGCACCTCCGCAAAGTGCTCCAGCACCTCATCCACATCCCGTGGGGGCGCTAGGAGTCCGCGCGGCAGAACCCTGACTTGAGGGCATCGCCGGATGCGCGCAAGCGGCGCTGGCGATAAATTGACTGCATGCCGACCAGCTACCTACCCTACGCGCCCGACCAGCAGTTGCTGCTGCCCCACTCGTTGCAAGAGTGGCTGCCGCAAGGGCATCTGGCCCACTACATCAACGACACCATCGACACGCTGGATCTGAGCGCGTTCTTCAAGCGTTACGAAGGTGGCGGCTCACGCAACCAGCCCTTCCACCCGGCCATGATGGTCAAGGTGCTGGTGTATGGCTACGCCACGGGCGTGTTCTCCTCGCGCAAGATCGCCAAGAGGCTGCACGAGGACGTGGCCTTCCGGGTGCTGGCCGCAGACAACTTCCCCAAGCACCGCACGCTGAGCGACTTCCGGGCGCTGCACCTGGAAGAACTGGCGGCGCTGTTCGTGCAAGTGGTCAAGCTCGCGCGAGAGTGTGGCTTGGTCAAGCTGGGCACCATCGCGGTGGACGGCACCAAGCTGCGTGCCAAGGCCAGCAAGCACAAGGCGATGAGCTACGAGCGCATGCAGGCCAGGGAGATCGAACTGAAGGCGCAGATCGACACCTTGCTCAAGCGCGCCGCGCAGACGGACAAGGCGGAGGCCGACGAGCCCGAACTCGATATTCCCGCAGAGCTGGCTCTGCGCCAGGAGCGGCTGGAGGTCATCAAAGCCGCCAAGCAGCGCTTGGAGGCGCGTCAGCGCGAGGCGGACACACGGCGCGGGCGCAAGCCTGAAGGCAAAGATGCGGACGGAGATGATGGCGACGGCGACGGCGGCGACGGCGGCGACGGCGGCGCGAGCGATACATCCCCGCAGCCCAAAAAGCGCGGCCACGCCTTCAAGCGCGCGTTTGGCGTGCCCGAGCCCAAGGCGCAAGACAACTTCACCGATCCCGACAGCCGCATCATGAAGACCAGTGCTGGCTTCGAGCAATGCTTCAACGCGCAGACCGCCGTAGATGCCGGCGCGCAGATCATCGTGGCGGCAGAGCTCAGCAACTGCGCCGCCGACAGCGCGCTGCTGCCGACGATGCTCGATGCGGTCAAGAGCAACACCGGCCAAGTGCCTGAAGTCTTGCTGGCGGATGCGGGCTATCGCAGCGAAGCTGTGCTGGCGCAGTTGAGTGGCAAGCAGGTTGAGGTGATCGTGGCGCTGGGGCGAGAAGGCAAGAAGCAGTCGGAGATCGACGCTCACAAGCACCCGCACACGGCGGCGATGGCAGCCAAGCTGAAGACCCAGCCGGGGCAAGACAAATACCGCCGCCGCAAGGCCATCGTCGAGCCGCCCAACGCCTGGATCAAGCAGGTGCTGGGGTTCCGGCAGTTCAGCTTCAAGGGCATCGACAAGGTTCGCTGCGAATTCAAACTCGTGTGCGCGGCACTGAACCTGCGGCGCATGGCGGCGATGGGGGTTTGAGAGGCAAAAAAGTGGGCACAAGTCTGGGTACCAGCTGCTGGTTCAAAGCCCGCTGCGCCCGACAGATCAAGCCAGCCACCCCAAGCTTCTTCATCCGGGCATGACGGAGCTTGTCGAATCAGATCAGCATCGGTGCGAAACTTCTGCCGCGCGGACTCCTAG
>DAIQRN010000001.1:0-78230 GCA_036786185.1 Acidovorax sp.
CCATGGAGAGCTCCTTGGCCAGCGGCAGGCAGTCGTCGCGCACGTTCATGCCCACGACCATGCCGGTGGCCGTCTCGGCCAGCAGGTTCATGGCCGAGGCGTGCACGCCGTGGATGTGGTTCTGCACGCGGCGCTCGTTGGCCAGGCGCACCTCCACACGCTCGGGCGTGAGCGACACGAACCGCACGCCCGCCGTGCCGGTGAAGGGCACGGCCCGGCGCAGGATGAGGTTCTGCACGAAGCCGCGCAGGAAGGCGGGGGCTTCGTCCAGCCGCATCAGCGAGCGCTGGAGTTTGTTGGGGGTGTGCAATTCGGTCATGCCCAAACTCCAGCACGCAGCCCGCTACCCAGTGCGAGTAGCACAGGCACAGCACAGGCCGGTGCACCCGTGGAACTGGCTTTGCCAGGCCACCGGGTGCGTCCCCCTCCCGCAGGAGAGGGGGAAGGCGCGAAGCGACTCAGGGGGTGCATCATCAATTCCGGACAGGCTTGCCGGTGGACAGCATGCCCAGGATGCGCTCGTGCGTCTTGGGCTGGGCGATCAGGTGGCAGAACACCTTGCGCTCCAGCGTGAGCAGGTATTCCTCGCTCACCATCGAACCCGCATCCACATCGCCGCCACAGACCACCTCGGCGATCATGGCGCCGATCTTGAAGTCGTAGGCGCTGATGAAGCCGCCGTCGCGCATGTTCACCAGCTGCGCCTTGATGGTGGCCAGGCCGCTGCGGCCCGCCACGGGGAACAGGCGCTTGTGCGGTGCACGCCAGCCACTGGCAGCCATGGACTTGGCTTCGTTGATGGCGACGAACAGCAGCTCGTCCTTGTGCGGAACGATGACGTCGCTGTCCAGCAGGTAGCCCAGCTTGCGCGATTCGAGCGCGCTGGTGCCCACCTTGGCCATGGCGGCGGCTGTGAAGCCTTCGGTCAGGAAGGGCAGAAGGTCCTTGCCCGTCGAGGTGGTGGCGTTCTCGGCCGCGCGGCGGGCGATGTAGGTCAGGCCGCCCGCGCCGGGCACCAGGCCCACGCCGACTTCCACGAGGCCGATGTAGCTTTCCATGTGCGCCACGCGGCGGGCCGAGTGGATGGCCAGCTCGCAGCCACCACCCAGCGCCAGGCCCCGGATGGCCGAGACCACGGGCACGTTGGCGTAGCGGATGCGCAGCATGGTGTTCTGCAGCTCCTGCTCGGCGCCTTCGATGGCGCTCACACCGGCGATCATGAAGGCGGGCAGCATGGCCTGCAGGTCGGCACCGGCGCTGAAGGGCTCGTCGCCCGACCAGATCACCACGGCCTTGTAGTCCTTCTCGGCGATGTCCACGGCCATGGCCAGGCCCTCGGCCACGTCGGGGCTGATGGCGTGCATCTTGGTCTTGATGCTGGCGATGACAACCTCGTCGTCCAGCGTCCACAGACGGATGGCGTCGTCCTCGTGCAGCGTGGTGCCTGCCGTCTTGAAGTCGGGCAACGTCTCGCCCAGCAGTTTTTCAGGGAAATGCTGCTTTTGATAGACAGGCAAATCGCGACGCGCTACAAATTTGTTAGCAGATGCGCTCCACGAACCCTGCGCGGTGTGCACGCCACCGGCCTCGGCCACGGGGCCCTTGAAGACCCACTCGGGCAGCGGTGCCTTGCACAGCGCTTTGCCAGCGTCGATGTCTTCCTGGATCATCTTCGCCACTTCGAGCCAGCCGGCTTCTTGCCACAGCTCGAAGGGGCCCTGCTTCATGCCAAAGCCCCAGCGCATGGCCTGGTCCACGTCGCGCGCGTTGTCGGCTATTGTTGAAAGGTGCACGGCAGCGTAGTGAAAGCTGTTGCGCAGGATGGCCCACAGGAACTGGCCCTGCGCGCCTTCGGCGTTGCGCAAGAGCTTGAGGCGCTCGGCGGCGGGCCGCTTGAGCATGCGGCCATAGACCTCGTCGGCCTTTTGGCCGCCGGGCACGTACTCTTCGGCTTCGAGGTCAAAGCGCAGCACGTCGCGCCCCACCTTCTTGTAGAAACCGGCCTTGGACTTCTGGCCCAGGTTACCCAGCTCCAGCAGCTTCTTGAGCACGGCGGGCGTGCCAAAGCTTTCGTAGAACGGGTCGGTTGCGAGGCTCAGGTTGTCCTGCAGCGTCTTGATGACGTGGGCCATGGTGTCCAGCCCCACCACGTCAGCGGTGCGGAAGGTGCCGCTGCTGGCGCGGCCCAGCTTCTTGCCCGTGAGGTCGTCCACCACGTCAAATGTGAGGCCGAAGTTCTCGACCTCCTTCATCGTGGACAGCATGCCCGCGATGCCCACGCGGTTGGCCACGAAGTTGGGCGTGTCGTGCGCGCGCACCACGCCCTTGCCCAGGCCGCTGGTGACGAAGGCTTCGAGCTGGTCCAGCACCTCGGGGGCGGTGGTGGGCGTGTTGATCAGCTCCACCAGCGTCATGTAGCGCGGGGGGTTGAAGAAGTGGATGCCGCAAAAGCGCGGCTTGATGCTCTCGGGCAGCGCCTCGGACAGCTTGGTGATCGACAGGCCCGAGGTGTTGGACGCCACGATGGCGTGCTTGGCCACGTGCGGGGCGATCTTGGTGTACAGGTCGAGCTTCCAGTCCATGCGCTCGGCGATGGCCTCGATCACCAGGTCGCACTCGCCCAGCAGGGCCATGTGCTCCTCGTAGTTGGCCTGCTGGATCAGCGCGGCGTCGTCGGCCACACCCAGCGGAGAAGGCTTGAGCTTCTTGAGGCCTTCCACGGCCTTGGTGACGATGCCGTTCTTGGGACCTTCCTTCGCGGGCAGGTCGAACAGCACCACGGGCACCTTGACGTTGACGAGGTGCGCGGCGATCTGCGCGCCCATCACGCCTGCGCCGAGCACGGCGACTTTCTTTACTTGAAAACGGGACATGTTGTTGGTTCCTTGGGTTACTCGACGCGGACCCAGGTCTGCGTGCGGCCGAAGGGGCCGATGGAGCCGCGCACTTCGAGCTTCTTGCCGCCCTCGATGGGGGTCATGCGCAGGGTGTAGTTGCGGCCGTTCTCGGGGTCGAGGATCTTGCCGCCCTCCCACACCCCCTTGTCCTCGGCCTTCTTGGCGCCGCGGATGATCTCCAGGCCCACCAGCGGCTTGTCCTTGCGGTCGTCGCTGCATTCCTTGCACAGATCGTCGGGCCTGGCGTCCTTGGCCAGGCGCTTTTCCAGCACGCCGGTCAGCACGCCGCCGGTGTCCTTGATGCGGATCTCCGCCTTGGCCTCGCCGGTCTTGTCGTCGATGTTGCGCCACAGTCCCTCGGGCGTCATCTGTGCCCATGCGGGCACGGTACTTACTACCAAAACAATAGCTGCTAGCGCTTGATACATAAGGGCTCCGTGGCAAAAAAGACTTGAAATCAGGCCAAGGCCAGATCGGTATCCATCAGCACCTTGCTGCCCGCGCGGGCCGTGCGCATCAGCGTCGCGGTCTCGGGGAAGAGCTTGGCGAAGTAAAAACGCGCGGTCTGCAGCTTGGCGCCGTAGAAGGGGTCGGTGTTGCCAGCGGCGATTTCGCGCAGCGCCACCTGGGCCATGCGGGCGAACAGGTAGCCAAACACCAGGTGGCCAGCCACGCGCAGGTAGTCCACGGCGGCGGCGCCCACTTCGTCGGGGTTCTGCAGGCCCTTGAAGCCGATCTCGGTGGTGAACTTGGTCATCTGGTCCGCGAGGTAGGCCACGGGGTTGATGAACTCGGCCATCTTTTCATTCACGCCTTCTTCGGCCACCAGGGCGCCCACCAGCTTGCCGAACTTCTTGAGCGTGGCGCCGTTGTTGCCCAGGATCTTGCGGCCCAGCAGGTCCAGCGACTGCACGGTGTTCGTGCCTTCATAGATCATGTTGATGCGGTTGTCGCGCACGTACTGCTCCATGCCCCATTCCTTGATGAAGCCGTGGCCGCCGAAGACCTGCATGCAGGCGTTGGTGGCGATGTGGCCGTTGTCGGTGATGAAGGCCTTGACGATGGGGGTGAGCAGGGCCACCAGCTCGTCGGAGTCCTTGCGCACCTTCTCGTCGGGGTGGTTGTGCGCCTTGTCCAGCAGCAGCGTGCAGAACACCTGCAGCGCGCGGCCGCCTTCGGCGTAGGCCTTGGCGGTGAGCAGCATCTTGCGCACGTCGGGGTGCACGATGATGGGGTCGGCGTCCTTGTCCTTGGCCTTCACGCCGCTCAGGGAACGCATCTGGATGCGGTCCTTGGCGTAAGCCAGCGCGTTCTGGTAGGCCACCTCGGTCAGGCCCAGCGACTGGTTGCCCACGCCCAGGCGGGCGGCGTTCATCATCACGAACATGGCAGCCAGGCCCTTGTTGGGCTGGCCCACCAGGGTGCCGATGGCGCCGTCGATGGCGATCTGCGCCGTGGCGTTGCCGTGGATGCCCATCTTGTGCTCCAGGCCCGTGCAGTAGATGGGGTTGCGATCGCCCAGCGAGCCGTCGGCCTTGACGTTGAACTTGGGCACGACGAACAGGCTGATGCCCTTGCTGCCCTTGGGCGCGTCGGGCAGGCGGGCCAGCACCAGGTGCACGATGTTGGCGGTCATGTCGTGTTCACCGGCGCTGATGAAGATCTTGTTGCCGGTGATCTTGTAGGTGCCGTCGGGCAGCGGCTCGGCCTTGGTGCGCAGCAGGCCCAGGTCGGTGCCGCAGTGGGGTTCGGTCAGGCACATGGTGCCGGTCCACTCGCCGCTGGTCAGCTTGGGCAGGTAGAGCTTCTTCTGCTCGTCGGTGCCGTGGGCGTGCAGGGCTTCGTACGCGCCGTGCGACAGGCCGGGGTACATGGTCCAGGCCTGGTTGGCGCTGTTGAGCATTTCGTACAGGCACTGGTTCAGCACGAAGGGCAGGCCCTGGCCGCCGTAGGCGGGGTCGCAGGACAGCGCGGCCCAGCCGCCTTCGACGTACTTGGCGTAGGCGTCCTTGAAGCCCGTGGGGGTCTTCACCGCGTGGGTGGTCTTGTCCAGCGTGCAGCCCTCGGTGTCGCCGCTGATGTTGAGCGGAAAGGCCACCTCGGCGGCAAACTTACCGGCTTCTTCAAGCACGGCGTTGATGGTGTCCACATCCACCTCGGCGTGGGCGGGCAGGGCCTTCAGTTCATCACTGACCTTGAGCACTTCGTGCATGACGAATTGCATGTCGCGCAGGGGCGGCGTGTAGGTAGGCATGGGGTTTACTCCTTGAAGGTGGTGGTTTGGTGGGAAGCTTTGCGGCGCTTGTCCGCCGTGGGGGCGGCCGCTGCGCCAGCGGCGGGGGTCTCGGCGCTGTAGCGCGCCAGGATGTTGTGAAAGCCCTGCACCGCCCGGCCCATGGAGCCGGGGGTTTTCAAAAAGCGCGCCTCGTAGTGCAGCGCCAGGATGAGGCCGTGGATCTCGAACAGCATCTGTTCGGCATTGGTGTCGGCGCGCAGCTCGTCCAGGTCCTTGCACTGCTCGATGGCGCGGCGCATGGCGGCATGCCAGGTCAGCACCGAGTGGGCCAGCGCGTCGCGCACCGGGCCGGTGCGGTCGTCGAACTCCACCGCGCCGCTGATGTAAATGCAGCCCGAATCGATTTCGATGGAGGTGCGCTTCATCCAGTTGTCGAACAGGGCCGACAGGCGCGCCACGCCGCGCTCGGCGGACATGGCGGGGTAGAACACCTCCTGCTCGAAGCGGGTGTGGTATTCGCGGATGACGGAGATCTGCAACTCCTCGCGGGAGCCAAAGTGGGCGAACACGCCCGACTTGCTCATGCCCGTGACATCGGCCAGCGCGCCGATGGACAACCCCTCCAGCCCAATGTGGGTGGCCAGGCCCAGCGCCGCCTCCACGATGGTGGCCTTGGTTTGCTGGCCTTTTTGCAGCGCGCGCCCATTGCTGCTGCGCGGGCTGCGGCTGGCAGAGTCAAGGGAAAGGGGTGCGGACATGCGGCAAAATAAAAACGAACGTTCGTTCTATTCTGCAACAAATCCCCGGTAGCGATACCCCCGCTGCGGAAAATAGGGAGCGCCCTCCAATACCGGCGTTGTGGATGGCGCGCCGCGCGCTTTGGCACTAATTTACGCATACTTTGGCACTAATTTACGCCGTCTTTGGCACGGATTTAAAGGCAACGCCGCCCTCCAGGGCGAAGAAAAGCCCCTCGCAAGGGGCTCTTTAAAGAGTTGCAGCAAGCTCTACCGCTTGCCACCCACAGCCTTCCCTGACGCCTGCTGGCCCGCTTCGAAGGCCGCCTGCAAAGCCGCCTTGATCGACCAGACCGCCACGTCCTTGAAGTCCAGCGTATCGCTGCCCTGCGTCTCCAAGGTCTCGATCAGAAGGTGTCTGCGGGCGATTGATTCGAGTTTGGCATCAATGTGCTGGGGCTGGGTTTGCATGGTTTGCCTCCGTGTGGGTGGTTTAAACACCCCCAGTACCGCTCTTTAAAACCCTCCCAGCAACCCAAGCCAGACCGCCGTTGTCTGGCATTACGCCAGCTTGAAGTTGCTGATCAGCACCTCGGCCGCCTCCTGCTTGCTGCTGCCGCTGATGCTGTAGCGAGTCTTCACCGCCTCAATGCGAAAGTCCGCAAAGGTCTCCCGCACCCCAGGCGTGTCGTTGAGACTCAGGATGAACTTGCCCTTGACGGCACCCAGAAGGCCCGCCAGGCGCCCGAAGTCCTCCTTGCTGAACAACCCCTCGCCATAGTCCTTCTCGCAGTCCCAGTACGGCGGGTCGAGGTAGAACAGCGTGCCCGCCTTGTCAAAGCGCTGGATGACCTGGTCGTAAGGCCTGCACTCGATGAACACCCGGGCAAGCCGCAGATGAGCCTCGCTCAGGTCTTCCTCGATCCGCAACAGGTTGAGTCGAGGTGCGCCGGTGGCCGAGATGCCGTAGGTCGGCCGCACGATCCGGGCGCCGAAGCTGGACTTGGCCAGGTAGAAGAACCGGGCCGCGCGCTGGATATCCGTGAGGGTGTCAGCGGGCGTTTTCAGAAAGCGATCGAACTCATCACGCGACACCAACATCCAGCGGAACTGGGCGACCAGCTCGGCCAGGTGGAACTTCACGCACCGATACAGGTTGGTGAGGTCCGAGTTGATGTCGTTGATGATCTCGACCTTGCTTTCCGGCTTTTTAAAGAGCACCCAGGCCGCGCCTGCGAACACCTCGCAGTAGGTCTGGTGAACCGGCATCTTCTCGATGATCCGGTCGGCCAAGCGGCTCTTGCCGCCCAGCCAGGCCAAAGGGCTTTTCGTTGCATGCGTCGTCATTGCTTCTCGCTTTGGGACGCTCGCGGCGCTCTGGCTTGGGGCTCTGCCCACTGCGATCAGTGGGGCTGGCTCTCCAGTGGTTCATGCACGCACAGCGCGGGCACTTGATCTCTACAACTCCATCGGCGCGGGCCAGCAGCTTCTGGCAGCGACCGCATCTCACTTCGTGCATATCGGCATCACCTATGATCGCCCGGCCTGTACAGGTGGCAGGGTCTTTGGTCGATGCCGTGCTTGCTCACGGCGGAGGCGTTTGCAAGGGGTGTTCCCGCACCCCAAGCATTCGCCCTGTCTTTTATTGGCTCGGCTTGACCTGGTCTCTTACATCCAGGCGCCAGCGGCCACTTCAAGGCTGGCCGGATCAAGCCGCCACGCCCCCCCCTCCGGCGCGCCCAGCGCGGCCGCACTGGCCTCGCTGCAGGCCCAGCGCAGGGCCTTCTGCGGGATCACCCAGGACACAAAGCCCAGGATCAGCTGCCAGTCGTACAGCTCGCCTTCATGGGCGCGGAACCACTGCGCGGCCTGGGCCGGGCTGCAGGACACGCGGCGCACATCCCAGTGGTCAGGGTTGAGCGCGATGCGCTTGAACCGCACCCCACCGGTCTTGCCCGCACGGCGCGGCGAATGTGCGGGCAGCGCCTCGGCCGCCACGCTGCTGGCGCACCAGAGCGCGCCGTCCGGGTGGGGCGCACAGGTGCCGTCGGGCATCAGGTGGTCGACCTGGTCACCGGGCTCGAACACCACCTCGCAGTGGCTGCAGATGGACCGCAGGCGAAGCCGGAGCACCAAGTAGTTCTTCGCCCCACTTTCACCAGTCTCAGGCCAGCACATGCTGGCCTTAGTTTTCTGTGCCCCTCCCGGCACAGTCACTCCATCGAAACCGCCGCGCTATTGCGGCCCATCTGATGGAGTGATCAATGTCCGACCCCGACGCCAAAGGCCCCGCCGCTGAAACCAAGAAGATGACAGCGGCCGAGGCCGCCAAGCGCGTGAAGCGCACCGTCACCGAGCTGGTGGAGGGCAAAGACGGTGCCAAGGTGCCGCGTGCCAAGAAGGTGGCCGTGGAAGCCTCCGAGGTGCTGTCGTTCCGTGACTACGGAACGCACGTGGTCGTGGTGACCACGGACGGCCAGAAGCTGACCGACGCGGACGAGTAGGCGCCCCATGAACTGGGCTCAACTCATTGCAGCGCTGGCGGCCTGCGGCGGCCTGCGCACGGGCGCGGCGGTGGATGCTGCCCTGCGCGAGGCTGCTGCAGCACCGGAGCGCGACTTCCGCCAGCTCATTGACGTGGTGCGCGCGGCGATCTCCGAGCAGATCAACAGCGGTCGCCTGCCCGAGCAACGCCGGTACTGCAGCCTTTCGGCCATCTACAGCGACCGGGCCGTGATTGAGCTGGACGGCAAGCACTTTCAGTACAGCTACTCGTTCAAGCACATCGCTGGCTCTGACCAGGTCGTGCTCGGTTCGCCTATCGAGGTGGTCGAGCAGTACGTTCCCACCGCCCCCGCAGCGGCCCCAGCCGCAGCACCCGCTGCCGCTGCCGCAGTTGTCTCTGTGCGTGAAGCGCTGGCCGACGCGGCATTTCGCGAAGCCGCAGACGGCTCCATTGAGGTCACCCTCATCCGTGCTGGGCGTAGCGGCAACCGCAACTACTACCCCGACGCCACGCTGCGCGAGGCTGCATCCATGTTCGAAGGCGTGCGCGTGTTCGCCAAGAGCGATGCCGAGCACGTCGCGGGCAAAGGCAAGGACGTGCGCAACCTGATCGGCGGCATCTACAGCGTGCGCTTCGTTGAGGGCAAGGCTCCCGATACCGGCGCCCTGGTGGGCACCTTTAAAGCGCTGGACCCGACTGAAGCGGCGGTCACCAAAATGACCGAGGCCGTCAAGCGCGGCATGCAGAGCCTGCTGGGCCTGTCCATCGACGCCGATGCGCGCACCAAGCAACGCAAGGCCGGGGCCGAAACCCTGCGCGAGGCCGTGAAGTTCATCAAGGTGCACTCCGTTGACCTGATTGTCGAACCGGGCGCTGGCGGCGGCCTGGATCGTCTCACCGAAGCCGCCGCCGACCAACCTCTCAACAACCCCGAAGGAAACGCAATGCCTCTCTGGAAGCAACGCATGCTGGAGGCCATCAAGGCCAAAGACCCCGCCAAGCACGCCACCATCAATGCCGAGACCATCGGCGACGACGAACTGTTCAACCTGCACGAAGCCGTGTGCGGCTCGTTGGTGCCCACGGCACCCGGTACACAGCGCTTGGCTGAGGCCCATGGCGACAACACGCCTCTCACGCGGGCCGACCTGGAAGTGTTCACCCTGCGTGGCGCAGCCCGCGACCGCATCAACGCGGCCAAGCTGCCACAGGCCTCCAAGGACCGGCTGCAGGGCCAGGTGGCCACCGCTGCTGCCGACCGCCTGACTGAAGCCGCCGTGGGCGACTTGATCAAGGCCGAGGGCGACTACGTAGCACGCATCTCCGAAAGCGGCGCTGTGCGGGTGCCGATGTTCGGCAATGGCGCCGTTCAAGTGCAAGACCGCAGTGTCGCCATCCGCGACATGCTCGACGCCTTCTTTGACCCTGCTCACAAGGAGCACCGCAACGTGCAGTCGCTGCGCGAGTGCTATATCGAGATCACGGGTGACCGCCGCGTGTCGGGCTTGGTGCGGGACTGCGACATGGGCCGCATGGCCGAGAGCCTGGGGGTGATGCGTGAATCGGTCACCAGCGCCACCTGGGGCGATGCACTGGGCGACAGCATCACGCGCCGCATGCAGGCCATCTATACGGGCCTGACCAATTTGGACGCCTGGAAGAAAGTGGCTACCTGGGGGCCGGTGAACGACTTCCGCACGGTGGAGCGCATCCGCATCGGCGGCTACGGCAACCTGCCCGCCGTGGCACAGGGTGCGCCGTACACCGCTCTCAGCTCGCCCGGCGATGACAAGGCCACCTACGCAGTAACCAAGCGTGGTGGCACGGAGGACGTGACGCTGGAGGCGCTGAAGAACGACGACGTGCAGGCCCTGCGCCGCATCCCCGTCGAGCTGGCCCTGGCCGCCAAGAACACGCTGTATGAATTCGTGTTCGACTTCTTCCGCACGAACCCCGTGATCCACGACGCCAAGGCGCTGTACCACGTCGATCACAACAACCTGTTCGCCGCCGCGCTCGATGCCGCCGAGTTTGCCAAGCATCGCCTGGCGATGCTCAAGCAGACCCGTGCGGGCAGCGCCAAGCGCCTGGCGACCGACCCAGCCACCGTGCTGGTGCCGTTCGAGCTGCAGGAGGCGGCGTTCAACCTATTCGTGCGCAACCAGAACCTGGACAAGACGTTTGTTCAGACGATCAACCCCGAGGTGATCCCTGTGGCGTATTGGACGGATGGCAACGACTGGTGCACGGTTGCCAACCCCACGGTGCTGCCGGTGCTCGAGATCGGCTTCCTGGAAGGCCGTGAAGACCCCGAGCTGTTCGTGCAGGACGCGCCCAACGGGGGCTCCATGTTCAGCAACGACAAGCTGACCTACAAGATTCGCCACGTCTACGGCGGCACTGTGCTGGTGGACGGCGAGAAGGGCACTACCAAGGCCGTGGTGGCTTGACGAAACCTCGACGGGCGACTTGCCCCAAGCAGTGAGGCGCCTTGTGCGCAACAGGCTGGTGCCCTGCCAAAGCACCCGGCCCGCCCCGCAAGGGGTGGGTTGTCCAAGGCCCCCGGATACCGACCTGGAGCCTTGGGCAACCCAGCCGACCCATCCCCCCTCTCTTTTAAACAGGACTTCGACCCACATGGCCTTGGCCGATTTTCAGCAGCTCGTGGACGACATGGTGGCCGACCAGGCCAGCGTGATCACCCCCGACGTGCGCGACCGTGCGATTGAGCAGGCCCGCGTGCGCTACAGCGCTGACTGCGAGCGCGAGCTGGTGGAGGATGTGACCTGGCTGGTTGATGGCTTTGACGGCCCGCTGCCCACGGGGTGGACCGTGGGCGCCTATGTGCGCCAGGCGGAGCATCCCATCGGGCACAAGCCACCGTCGTTGGTCGAGCTGGCGGTGTACCAGACACCCTCTGGTCAGAGCCTGGCTGCCGTGGACTCGTTTGACGCGGGCAGCGTGGTGCGCGTGACGTATGGCGCGCCTCACCTTCTGCAAGGCGGCGTTGATGCGGCCGACACCATCCCCCTGGCCCACCGCCAGGCGGTGGCCCAGTACGCGGCCTATGTGCTGTGCCAGCAGCTTGCCACCCGTTTCAGCGGAGAGCGTGAGACCGCCATCGGTGCCGATGTGGCACAGACCGAAACCCGCGCCCGGGCCTATGCGGCACGGGCGAAGGAATACCGCTCGGCCTACTACATTGGTACCGGCCAGGTGGACCCCTACGCCAAGGCGGCGGGCAATGGCTCCAGCGGCAGTGGCGGCGGTGGCAGCGGCGTGACGCCTGCGGCCTCTGTGGGCTCCTGGCCTGGCCGCAAGCGCGGCCTTTTGACGCGGGGTGCGCTGTGACCCGGATGCACATGACCCTGGCCGGGCTGGATGCCCTGCGGCGCGGTTTTGCCGTGGCGCCTGATATGACACGCCGCGAGCTGCTGGGCGCCATGACCGAGGGCACGCTGCTGGTTGAGCGCGAAGTTAAGGACGGTCTGCCCCGCGTAACGGGGATGACGGCCGCCAGTGTTTCGAGCGACGCCTTTGCCACACCCCTGGGCGTGTTGGGCACTGTGGGCAGCTCGCAGCCTTCGGCCACGTTTCTGGAGCTGGGCACCAAGCCACACATGCCCCCTGTGGAGGCCCTGGTGCCCTGGGTGAAGGCCGTGCTGGGCGTGGAGCCCAAGCGGGCGCGCAGCGTGGCCTTTTTGGTGGCTCGCAAGATCGCCCGCAAGGGCACCAAGCCGCGCCGCGTGTTTGAGAAAGCCGCAGCTGCGACCGAGGGCCAGGTGCTGCGCATGTTTGAAAACGCTGCAGGCCGCGTGGCCGCCAACCTGGCAGGCCAGGCCGGAGGCGCCGCATGAGCAGCCTGCAGGCCCACCGCGCCGCCATCGTGGCCGCCCTGGCATCTGTGCCCGACATCGGCATGGTGCATGACCGCGAACGATACGCCAAGGACAACGCCGTGTTCGCGGCGCTGTTCCTCTATGAGCCTGCAGGGGGCCAGAAGCACCTGCGCGGCTGGACGCTGCGCCGCACGGCCACCCGGGAGCACAGCCCCAACATCGCCCGCACCCTGAACGAGCACACCTGGACGTTGCGGGGCTACCTGGCCTTCAACGACGCCGAGGCGTCTGAGCTGGTGCTGGATGACCTGGTGGAGCAGTTCCGCGCCGTGGTGCGGGCAGACCCCACCCTGGGCGGCGTGTGCCAGCCCGGCCCTCTCGGCGCAGAGGAAGAAGAAACGGACGGCGTGCAAGTGACCGATGCGGGCGCCGTGATGTTCGCTGGTGCGCTTTGCAACAGCGTTGTTTTGCAACTCAAGACCTGGAGCTACCTGTGACCACCACCAAACCGAAGGCACCCCATGCCGCCGATACAGACACGCAAGCGGCGCAAGCCCAAAAAAAAACGGGGCAAGCCGAGCACGCGGCCACGGCCACCACCACAGCAACTGCTGCTGGATCTGGAGACGCTGCCGCCGTGGTTTCTGCCACGCCGTCCGAGCAGGCCACGGCCGCCGCGCCCGCTCCCCCAGTCCACAACCCCAAGCGTGGCGGCCTGTACCGGCAAGAGGGCGGCGACAAACCCGTAGCCGTGCACCGCACGCTGCACCCCGACGACCCCGAGGCCCAGAAGGCCCTGGGCAAGGAATGACCTGACCTGACCTGAATCGCGTACTGAAAGGAACTTTAAAAAATGGCAGCAAAACTCTTGCGCAAGATGGCCATCCTGGCCTTGGTTGAAACCGTGGTGGGCACCGCCGTTGTGCCGCTGGCCGCCAACGCCATGCTGGTGAGCGACGTGACGCTGACGCCCATCGAAGGCGATGTGGTGGAGCGCAACAACATCCGCCCCTTCTTTGGCTCCAGCGGCAGCACGCTGGTGACCGAGTACCAGACCATCGCCTTTTCGGTGGAGTTTGCGGGCGTGGCCACTGCGGGTGACTTGCCTGGCTGCACGGACTTGCTGCGGGCCTGCGCCATCAGCGCCACCAACGATGTGGGTGTCAAAACCGTCTTTGCGCCGGTGACCGACGGTATCGAGTCGGTCACGATCATTGGCAACGTGGATGGCGTCAAGCATGCCATGCATGGTGCGCGTGGCGAGGTTGAGTTTTCCACGGATGCCAAGGGCATCCCCAAGTGGAAGTTCACCTTTACCGGCAGCTTTGTGCCTGCCGTTGACGCAGCCCTGCCAGCGGTGGACTACACGGCCTTCATGGCGCCGCTGGGCGTGAACAAGGCCAACACCACGCTGTTGCTCGACGGCTATGGCGCAGCCTGCAGCGCCTTCAGCTGGAAGTGTGGCAACCAGGTGGTCAAGCGCGACCTGATGAATGTGGACACGGTGGAGATCACCGACCGCAAGTCCACCGGCAGCGTGACGTTTGAAAACACCAGCGTGGCCACCAAGAACTGGATCGCCATGGCGCGCGCGAGCGCCATTGTGCCCCTGACCCTCAAGCACGGCCAGGCGGCGACCAATACGGTGTCTTTCAAGAGCGTTCGCGCGCAGATCGGCAAGCCCACCTACAGCGACAGCGACGGGGTGCAGATGATCACCATCCCGCTGGCCTTCATCCCTTCGGATGCGGGCAATGACGAGTGGTCCATCGAGATCTGACCACCCCCGCCCCCATTAACCCACTCAAGAGAGAAGAGAGAAGACCATGGCTGTCAAGATTTCCGGGCTCAAGCCCATCATCGTGTCCCCCGCAACGCTCTACCTGGCGGGCGACAGCGGCACGCTTGTGCCGCACAAGTTCGACGTGCATTTCAAGCGCCTGACCACGGACGAGCGCGACAAGCTGCATGCGCGTTACACCCTGGGCGAAGTGTTGCCGCAGCCCGCGCTGGACGGCGTGGAGCAACCCCCTTTGAACGTGCCGCCACTGACGGATGGCCAGCTGCTGGACGAACTGGTGGAAGGCTGGGGCGGAATGCTGGATGAGGCGGGCCAGCCCGTGCCCTACAGCCACGCAGAGCGCAAGGCCACGGACGCGGTCTATGCCGGGCTGGAGCAGGCCATGGTGGTGAGCTGGTACGACCATGCCTTCATCAACCAGCGGGACGCACGGGTAAAAAACTCCAAGGCGCCGTCCAGCACTACCTCGGCGTAGATGGCGCCGACCGCTGCGTCGTAGACGATGGGCTGCGGGCGGAGTGCGCGAACTTGGGGATTGACCCCGACAAGCTCATACCTCCCGCCCAGCAGCTGGACCGCCCCACTGACTACGACCTGTGGCCCGAGCACTGGATGGTTTGGGAGGTGTACCTGGGTTGCCGTACCCAGTGGCGAAAGTCGGTGGTGACGGTGGGGATGGGCAGGCAGATGCTGATCTGGGATGGACTGGACTACGGCGCAGTGGAGGTGGTGATGAACCGCTACGAGGTGCCGCAAGAACAGCGCAGCGAGGTGTTTGCGCAGCTGCAGGTGCTGGAGCAGGAAACCCTGGTGATTCGCAACCGCAGCGACTGATGAAAAAAGGCCGGTTGCCCGGCCTTTTTAGCTACGCGATCAGGCGTATCAGTTGCGAGAAGTGACGCAGTGCAGCAGCCAAAGGGGCACCACCAGGGCAGGCGCAGCCACCCACATCCACAGCAGCACCGAGGGGTGCGGTGCGAGCAGGACGAGGCCAACGAGCCAGAGCGATAGCAACTTGGACATGACGGGACTTTAAATCAAATGAGCGCGGTACGCCAGATCGGCATCAAGATGGTGGTGGACGCCCAGTCGGTGACGACTGAGGTGCCCAAGGCCGCCCGCGAGTTTGACAACCTGGGCGCCAGGGCCGAGCAGGCAGCGGCGCGCACCACGCGCAGCCTGGCCAATGTGCAGATGTCGGTGCGCGACATCGTGGCTGGGGCGGCTGGGCTGCATGTGGTGAGCAGCGCCATCCAGGGCATCACCAGCGCCATCACGGCGCTGCCGCGCAATGCGTTTGACTACTCCAAGAACCTGGAAGTCAGCCAGGTCGGCATGGCGGGCATCCTGGGGTCGATGACGGCCATCAATGGCCTACAGACCGACTACAACCAGGCGCTGCGCCTGAGCAGCGAGTACATCCGCAAGCTCAACGACGACGCGCTGCGCACGGCTGCCACCAGCCAGGAGCTGACCACGGTGTTCCAGGCGCTGCTGGCGCCGGGCCTGTCGGCCAAGATGACGCTGGAGGAGATCCGCCAGCTCACGGTGGTGGGCACCAATGCCGTCAAAAGCATGGGCCTGGAGTCCACCCAGGTGGTGCAGGAGCTGCGCGACCTGGTGGCCGGGGGTATCACGCCCGCCAGCTCGACGCTGGCGACGGCGCTAGGGCTCAAGGACTCCGATATTCAGAAAGCCCGCGCATCCAGCGAAGGTCTCTTCAACTTCTTGATGGGGCGCCTGAAGGGGTTCGAAGCGTCCAGCGAGGCGTTTGGTGACACGCTCAAGGGCAAGTTGGACCAGGTCAAGGAAGGCGCCACGCGGGTGGCGGCCGAGGGACTGGAGCCACTGATCTCCGCATCCAAGGCGGCGCTGGGGCACGTCAGCAGCCTGTTTGTGACCATTGGCGAGGGCGGCCAAGTTACCCTGAACACCGAACTGGTGGACAGCATCAAGGAGTACGCCACCACGGCGGCGCAGGCCATGGCGGTCGGCCAGCAATGGGTAGGCGTGATGTGGGAGAACCGCGACGCCGCGCTGGCGCTGGGCGCTGTCTGGGCCAGCATCAAACTGGGCGGCATGGTGGCCGATACGGCTGCTGCCGTTGCAGCCAAGGCTGAGCTGGCCCAGGCGTCGCGGCTGGCGGCCGTGCAGGCCGCTGCAGAGGCGGCAGGAAACGTGGAGGTGGTGGCAACGTCACGCCAAAAGGTTGCGGCCTACCTGGCCGAACTGGAGGCCAAGGTGGCTGCGGCCAGGGCCGATGCCGCAGCGCACGCCGCGCAGGTTGTGACGCTGACGACGACGCGCGAGGCCATTGTGGTTGCTCGCGCCGAGGTGGTTGCCAAGCTGGATGCGACGCGCGCCACCATGGCGCAGGCTGAGGCCCAGATTGCTGCGGCCCGTGCTGCTGGCGCACAAAGCATGGCCCTGGCCATGCTGCGGGAGGGCACCGTGGCCCTGACCGCCGCGCAAGCGCGCCACGCTTTGCTGATGACGGAGCTTGCAACGTTGGGCAAGCAGCAGGCTGGCGTGAACGCTGCCATCGCCACATCGACGGCGGCGCAAACTGCAGCCACCAATGCAGCTACGGCAGCGGCCAGTGGCCTTGCAGCAGCGCAGGGAGCTGCGTCCATTGCGGGGCGGGCTCTCAGCGGTGCGGTGGGCTTCCTGGGCGGCCCCATTGGCATTGTCACTACGGCTTTGACGCTGGGTGCAACGGCTTGGGCGATCTGGGGCAACTCGGGCAATGAGGCCGAACGCAAGGTGCAAGGCGCCGTGGAGCGCAGCACCCCCGAGATCGTTGCGGACTTGGACAAGCAGATCGCCAAGCTGCAGGCGCGCAATGCACTGGTTGCTGCAGGCCTGGGCGACATCGCCAAGAAGGCGGGTGAAGATGCGGAGCGGGCTGCTCGTCTGCAGGTACAGATCAACAACCTTCAGAGTGGGAAGGGTGTAGATGGTGGCGCACCTTTGCCCGAAGCGGCCCGCGCCGGAGTACTTCAAACGCTGCTCGCCCAGTATGGTGAGTTGGTTGGAAAGATCAGAAGTGCAGACCAGGAGCAGTCGACCCTGGACCGTGGAACCCAGCAGCTCACGCTCACATCAACGGGTGCCCTCCAAGCCTTCGAAAAGACGCTGGAGGGAGCCAAGACGGCCAGCGCTGCCCAGCAGGAATACACGCAGAAGGTGGAGGCCTCGCGCATGGCGCTTGAAGCCTTCAAGGCGACGAAGCCAGAGGCGGCCGCGCTAGTAGACGCGCAGAAGAAGTTCGACGAGTCCGAGAAGGCCTGGGCGGCCGAGCGCGACAAGAAGATCAAGGAAATGGGGGCGGGCACGGCATCGGCCCTGAGCCATGGCATTGATGCCCAGATCGCGGCCGCCAAGCAGGGCTACAAGCTGCTGGCGGCCCAGACGGCTGACGGCCTGGACGAGATCGACAGCCTGCGCAGGCAAGACCTGCTGAGCGAGTCCGAGGCCCAGGAGCGCCGCACGGCGCTGCAGCTGCAGGACATGGACGCACAGCGCGGCGCGCTGCAGGCCGAGCTGGAGCTGCTCAAGGGCAAGAAGGATTCGGCCAAGGAACATGCCAACATCGTCGGTGAGCTGGCCGAGCTTGCGCAAAAGCGCACCAACTTGCAAAACAAGGCCGACCGCGATCAGCGCGAGAGCGATGCGCAGCAGCTTGTCGCCATGGAGGCGCGCATTGAGGCTGCGCAGGCAGCGGCACGCCAAGGGCAAGAGAGCGTGCGGGTGGCCCAGCTGGAAACGCTGGAGATCGGCCAGACAGGCGCGGCCCTGGGCGCGCTGCGCCAGGCGCGGGTGGAAGAGACCGCCAAGCAGCTGGAAGCCCAGGCGCGCACGCAAGACGGCATTGATCTGTCGGGCCGCATGGGCGATGCCTTGCGGGCGCAGGCCCAGGCGGTGCGCGACCTTGCCAAGGTGAGCGGCTTCAACGAAGCGGCCAAGATGGTCAGCGACTATGCCAAGGGCATCGACGAGGCCAACGCAGCCACGCAGTACGAGCTGAGTCTGTCGAGCCTGTCGCAGCGTGACCGCGATATTGCGATGGAGCAGTACCGCGTTGCCATCGACCTCAAGCAGCGGCTGGCTGATATCGACGCCAAGAACCCGGCTGACGCCGAAGGTGCGGCGAAGCTGAAGGCGCAGGCCAGTGCTGCGGCGGCGCGTGCCCAGGCTGGAGCTGCGGCGCGGGTGAATATGGCTGAGTGGAAGCAGTCCGTACAGCAGTACGACGACATCTTCCGCAAGGGCTTTGCCGACATGGTGAACCATGGAAAGGATGGTTGGAAGAGCTTCACCAAGTCGCTGGCCACCACCTTTAAAACCACCGTGGCAGACCAGCTGTACAAGGCGTTTGCGCAGCCGTTCGTGGTGAACGTGGTGGGCAATCTGCTGGGGTTGTCTGGCGCGGGCGGTGCTGCTGGGGCCGTGTCGGCGGGCTCCAACCTGTTGGGCATGGCCAGCAACGCCAGCAGCCTGTATTCGGCCTTCACGGGCAACGGCCTGATCGGCAACACGATTCGGACGGTGGGCGGCTGGCTGGGCCTGGGCGGCGGCGCTGCCACCGGCCTGGGCCTGAGTGCGGCCACGGGTGCGGGCGTTATTGGATCGGGCATTGGCGCTGGCTTGGGCCTGGGCTCTGCCGCCGCTGGTGCAGGCACCGGTCTGGGGCTGAGCCTGGGGGGCACGGGTCTGGGCCTGTCTGCGGGCAGTGCGGGGGCTGGTGCCATCGGTGCGGGCCTGGGCACCAGTGCGGCGGCAGGTGGCGCCGGGGCTGCTGCCGGTGCCGGTGCTGGCGGCATCTCTGGCGCGCTGGCGGCTGTGCCCGGCTGGGGCTGGGCGCTGGCGGGCGTGGCGGCCATTGCGGCCATCTTCGGCAAGAAGTCCACGCCGCACATGGGCGCTGGCAGTGAGTACAGCGCGGCCACGGGCCTGCAGTCCAACCGCGACGTTTATGCCAGCCTCGGGTTTACCGGCAAGCAGACCTGGAGCGACGACGTTCAAAAGTCGATCACGGCGCCGCTGGCCCAAAGCATCGGCCAGACGCTGGACGGCTTTGCCAAGGCCTTTGGCTCTGCTGCCGGGTTTGAGGTGGCCACTGCGTTTGCCGACGACAAGTCCAAGGACGGCGCCTGGGGCGCGCTGCGCATCCGCCAGGGCGGCAAGGACGTGCTGGACTGGGGCAACCCGGATGACAAGTGGGCGGGCGTGACTTTTGCCAACGGCGAGGACGGCATCAAAGAGTACATGGCCAAGGTGGCGGCCGATGTGCGCGACGTGCTCAAGACATCGGCCCCGGGCTGGGTGGACACCATGCTGGACAGCCTGGGCGACGCGCCCAGCATGGACAACCTCAGCGCCGTGGTGCAGCAGATCGGACAGCTGCAGGCGGTGTTCGAGAGCTTCGGTCAGTACATGCCCACGTTCGCCAGCCTGGCGGACTCTGCGGTGGACAAGTTGGTCCAGGCCTCGGGCGGGGCGGGCACGCTGGCGGCCAACATGGCGAGCTTTGTCGATGGCTTTTACAGCGATGCGGAAAAGCTGGCGATCAACACGGCCAACGTGCGCGCCGCCATGGCCGAGCTGGGCTTTGAGATGCCCCAGACCCGGGACGAGTTCCGGGCGCTGGTGCAGGCGCAGATGGCGCTGGGCGATGCTGGCATGCAAACGACGGCGGGGCTGCTGGCGCTGTCTGACGATTTCAAGGCAGTGACCCAGGACATTGTGAGCGCCAGCGAAACCCTGAAGCAGCAGCGCGAGTCTGCATTCAGTGCCCTGGACCGCGCTGTGTCGGCAGAGCGCGATGCACTGCGCGCCCGGCTGGACGCGGCCCAGGACATCGCAAGTACCCTGAGCGGCGTGTTCGACGTGCTGCACAGCAATGTGCGCGAGCTGTACGGCGAGGTGGGCGACACGCGCGCCATGCTGGCGCAGCAGGGCGGCGACTTCATTACCGCCGCCCTGGCAACCGCCAAGAAAAGCGGCTACCTGCCCGACCAGGACCAGCTGGCCGAGGCCATTGGCGCCGTGCGTGCAGGCCTTGCCGATGGCTTTGACGTGGACAGCGCAGAGCGCGACTACGCCACCAAGGTGCTGGCCGGGCAGCTCTCCGAGATGGAGAAGATCGCGGGCAAGCAGCTGACCGACGCCCAGCGCACGGTCAAGGAGCTGGAGACTCACACGGGGCAGCTGGACCAGACGCTGGAATACTGGCGCCGCCAGATCAGCCTGGCCGAAGGCACGCAGGACGCCACGCTGAGCGTGGCGGAGGCTGTGGGGCGGCTGCAGGACTTTCTGGGTAGTGGTGGCACGGGTGGCACCGATGGCACGGGCGGCACCGGTACCGGGAAGCCCAGTGGCGGTGGCGGCGGTGGTGGCGGTGCTGGTGGCATCACCGCAGGCAGCGACTACCAGCGTGTGGGCTACGGCGCCGATGAAGCGCTGGGCAGCTTCGACAAGTTCTCGGCCTGGTACCAGGGCCTGCGCTCCACGGCGAACGTGGGGGCCATGACGGATGGCGGCTACAAGCGGCCGGACTGGATGCGCGTGGCAGGCATGGCCGACGACGGCACGGACAAGGAGCTTTTTGCACAGTACCAGTTCTTCAAGAACAACCCGCAATACGCTGCCGACTACCAGCAGATCATGACCACGGGCCGGTCCAGCTACGGCACGGACGGCAGCACGCTGGTGCGCAGCGACCTGTCCAAGATGCCCGAGGACGTGGCCGCGTACTACAAGAACAACACGGCCGCGCTGCTGCAGGCCGAGGGCTTTTTGCTGGACCCCGTGCTGGCCTACCAGCTGTACCGCGATGGGCCCGAGCGCTTTGGCCTGGACCGTCGCAAGGAGAGCTTCACCGAGTGGCTTCGCAGCAATCAGTGGAGCGCCGAGGGTGTCGTAGCGGGCAACAACGCGCACAAGTACGCGGGCATGGACTATGCCCACTACAACCTGACCAAGTGGGACACGGCCACGGGCACTTTGGTGGGCCGCGACGGGATCATCTACACCCCCGATGGCAAGCCCGTGGGCAAGGCCAGCGCATCGCAGATGCAGGAGCTGTACGGCAACAGCAACTCGCGCCTGTACAACCAAACCACCAGCGGCGGCACCAGCGCGCAGGACTACTACACAGGCCTGCGCCAAAAGTACGACCAGGACATTGCTGACGGCAAAAGCGCCCAGTACCTGGCCGACAACATTCGCAACAGCGGTGCATCGATGCAGGACATCGCCACGGCCTACGGCATCAGCGTTGACGTGCTCAAGGAGAACTTGCGCCTTGGCGGGGCCACCGACATTCCGCAGTTTGCAGGTGGCGGATACCACGCGGGCGGCCTGCGCATCGTGGGCGAGGAGGGCTGGGAGGTGGAGGCCACCGGCCCGTCGCGCATCTGGAACCAGCGGCAGCTGGCACAGGCCCTGACGGGTGGCGGCAGCAACGCGCAGCTGGAAGCCCTGGTGCAGTCGCTGATGGCTGAGATCAAGCTGCTGCGCCAGTCGGTAGACCGTGGCTCCGACCACGCTGGTGACACCGCCGCAGCACTGCGCGAGGTGAAGAACGGCAATTCCCTCATTGTCGAGATGGCGCCATCCGCGCTGTCTTGATCACCCTCTGAGAGACCATGTACTACATCGAAAGAAACCCCCTCTCGGACGCCATGTTTCTGGCGGGCAGCGTGCCTGAGCCCGCGCCCGATGAACCCGCATGGGTGAGCGGCAGCGCCTACACCGTGGGCACAGAAGTCACGCGGGCCAATATCCACCGCGTGTTCCGCTGCGCGGCGGCCGTGCCCGCTGGCACCGTGGTGGTGCCCGAGCAAGACCAGGCGCGCTGGCAGGACATGCGGCCCACGTTGCAGCGCCGCCCCTTTGGCCCGCACCTGCAGGCCAACGGCAAGCTGGTGTACAAGCACCGCCCGGTGCAGAGCACCACGGCCGATATTGAGTACCGGCTCAAGCAGCGCTATGCCAACGCGGTGGCCATCTTCGGCCCCCGGGGTGCGCTGTGGCGCGTGCGTGTCTACAAGTCCGATGGCGGCGAGCTGGCTGATGAGCGCTCGGGCCGCATCCGCTCGGGTGAGCCTGGGTTCTGGAACTTCGGTTTCGGCCAGCGCCAGTCGATTGACCGCGTGCTGGTGACCAACCTGCCCATTTTTCCGGCGGCGGTGGTGCACATCAGCATCGAGGGCATCGATGACCAGCTGCGCGCCGTGAGCCACATCGAAGTGGGCAAGCTGCGCTTCATCCCTGGGGTGGATCTGCAGATGCCTTTCGGTGGCACGGAGTATGGGCTGGTGCGCGCGCCGCGCGTGCTCACCCGCCGCGAGACGGATGTGGATGGCACCACCGCCACGCTGATCTATGGCGCCACCTACGACATGTCGGGCACCGTCTCCCTCAGCGGCAACCGGGAAGACAACGTGCTCAGGCAGCTGCTTTCGCTGGTGGGCAAGTGCGCGGCCTACATCCCGTCGCTGGAGGAGGGCTACAGCCAGAGCCTGCTGCTGGGCATCCTCAAAGCCGCACCGGTCTCGCGCGACGCCTCAAAGCTGAGCTCATTTCGCTTCGACATCGAGGGCGTGCCCACCACCTCGCCCACCTGATCCACGTCCACACCACCACGCTACCTACACACCATGCCCACCCCCATCACGCCCATTTCCGCAGCACCTGCTATCCCCGATCCGAATCAGCCCGTTGATGTCTTCGACGCGGAATACGACGCCTTCTATGGCTGGGAAAAAAGCACCCTCGCCCCAGGTGCCAACGCGCTTGCGCAGGCCACCTACGACAACGCGGTGGAGGCTGCTGCGGCAGCTGACCTTGCCAGCGGTGCATCTGCCAGCGCCGCCGCCATGACCAACTTTGCAGGCGACTGGGAAAGCCTGGTCAGCCCTGCGCCCCTGCTCAAGGGTGCGGGCGTGTTTGACCAGGGCGGTTTCTGGGTGCTGCTCAGCGACCTTGCCGATGCAACACTGAGCCGCCCCGGTGTGACGGACGACTGGGAACCGCTGGAAGGCTATTTCAGTGCGGGGGACTTGTTGACCACGGCGCGGCCTCTGGCGCCGCCGCACTGGCTGGAGACTGATGGGGCGGTGTATGCAAAGGCTGCGTACCCGGTGCTGGGGGATGTGATGACTGCGTTTGATCAGGAGATCACGAACCCGCCGACCTTCTTGCTGCCTGCTCCTGCGCAGTTGCCCGCAGGGTTAGGTAACGCTGCAGCCTTCAGCCCGGACGGCACGTATCTGGCTGTAGCGCACAACAACACACCATTCATCAGCATCTACAAGCGCAGCGGCGACACATATACGAAGCTGGCTAACCCTGCGGATTTGCCCCCAGGGTCCGGTATTGCCGCAGCCTTCAGCCCGGACGGCACATACCTTGCCGTGTGCCACTTTGCAACGCCCTTTGTCACCATCTACAAGCGCGAAGGGGATGTCTTCACCAAGCTGGCGAACCCTGCAGATTTGCCGCTTGGTGGCGGCAACGGGGCAGCGTTCAGCCTTGACGGAACGTACCTCGCGGTAGCCAGCGGGGCATCGCCCTATGTCACCATTTACAAACGTGCAGGGGATGTGTTCACCAAGCTGGCAAACCCGGCAGCTCTTCCCCCGGCTTCCGGCAGAGGCGCAGCCTTCAGCCCTGACGGCACGTATCTGGCGGTAGCGCACGATGCTTCACCCTATGTCACCATCTACAAACGTGCGGGGGATGTCTTCACCAAGCTGGCAAACCCAGCAGCACTGCCTACGGGTGCGGCCCGAGACGCGGCCTTCAGCCCTGACGGAACGTACCTGGCTGTGGCGCACGATACCTCGCTCTACGTCACGATCTACAAGCGCAGCGGCGACACCTTTACCAAACTTGCGAACCCGGCAGCGCTACCGCCAGGCTCGGGCCGAGACGCCGCCTTTAGCCCTGATGGCACCTATCTGGCGGTAGCGCACTTTGTGACGCCGTTTGTCACGATCTACAAGCGCAGCGGCGACACGTTCACGAAAGAGCCTGATCCGACGTCCCTTCCGGTGAATACGGTGAACGGTTTGGCGTACTTCAAAGGCACCTCCAAGTTGGACTACCTGCTGGCCTTGGCGGTGAACGCAACCCCGTTCATCCAGGTGTACCGCGACGCCTACGCCTACGACCCGCGCACCGAATTCCCCGTGCCCACTATCGCGGCCCCTGCCGGCGTGCCGTTCAAAACCTACATCCGTGGCTGAGGTGACCCATGCAAACGATTTACCAATACGACCTGCAGACCGGCGCCGCCACGGGCGAGACACGCACCATTCATGCCTACGAGGGCACCCGCGCAGGGTGGACGCGCCTTGCGCCGCCTGAGGTGCCCGCAGGGCACTACGCTGTCTGGGCGGCAGGCAACTGGCGGTTGGCCGACCAGCTGCCCACCGTGGACCTGGCGCCACTCAAAGCGGCCAAGAACGACGAGATCAACGCGGCGCGCCTCGCCGCGAACTTCAGCACGTTCGAGCACGGCGGCAAGCTGATCGCCTGCGACCAGCTCAGCCGCAGCGACATCGATGGGACCAACGGCTACGTGGCCTTGAATGGCGCCATGCCCCCCGGCTGGCTGGGTGCCTGGAAAGCGGTGGACAACAGCTATGTGCTACTGCCCGATGTGGATGCCTGGAAGGCCTTCTACATGAGCATGTTCGCGGCGGGCAATGCCAACTTTGCGCATGCCCAGGCGCTCAAGACACTGCTGGCGGCGGCGGCGACGGTGCAGGAGATCGAAGCCATTCAATGGGGCATGGAGATTTGACGATGCTGATCGCGTTCTACAAGTCCACCCGCCCCGGCCTGCAGGGTCTCGCCAACCGCGTGGATCAGCCGACCCACTGCATGGGCGGTGGGAAGCACGCAGGCCGCAGACAGGTCACCAAGTCGTGCCGAGGGGTCTTGCTTTATTTGCCGAAGCTGCTGAAGGATGGCATCGTCGCAAAACTGTTTTTCACCGACTATTAAAAGCACAAGCGACAGGCAGACGCCGGTGATCAAAACGAAAACGCTAGCCGGTAAAAAAGTAGAAGTTTTCATGATTTGCGACTGAGTAGGTCATCCGGCAAGCACCGGGCGTGGCAGCATCTCTTCTCTCTTTCTTTCGGGCGTGAGAATCAAATTGGAAACCAGCTTCTTAAGTTGCCCCAGAGAACTAAAAAACACCCCGATCGGCACAACGTAGATAGCCCAAGCCCCCATATTCACGACAAAGGCTTCCTCTACGACGAGCGAAGTTTTGTCGAAAATTTTATGAATACGTCGATTCTTGCATTGATCTAGCATCGCTTTGCGCTCTTCCACCAGCTTCTGCAAATCGGCGTCTTGAGCATATGCCATCGTTGCCGTGACACGTGCATGCAGGGTCATCCAGGACAACCGATCCAACAGGTTGTTGATGCCATCATGGGTGTACCAGTATGCCTTCTCGTCATCAGGGTCCACCCCTTCCACGCGAACCGCGCGAACTTCATCGCGGAGCTCAAATAGCTTGTTGCGCAAATGCATACGCAACGACGGAGCAATGATGCTCTCGTATACGAAATGCACGATGGCAATCACGGATAGCAAGATGATGAATGTCGTCATTTTTTGCTCCTTGTCCTTCTATCGCTGGACTTGAAATTTTCTCCCGTTAGCTGGCTTTGCAAGCCAGATTTCTCACGTCCAATACGCTTGGCTTCCGCACTAAACATCTTCCTCATCCACTTACTGTGCAGATACCACCCAGCCAGAGTGAATACAAGCAAGACGTAAGCTAGCAGCTCCCCTCGCCTCAAGGCGGCAAGTATTGAGAACACCAACTCTGCAGCCCTCTCTTCGGGAAGCCTCCAGATTAGAACCAATGCAACGGAAATCATTCCAAGCACAGGCAACTGACCGCGGTTCATCGACGTCACTACGACGTCGCGAAAAGCCTGAGCCCATGACATGCTCCCATTCTTCTGTGTTGCTTTTGTTACTTGTTGTGTCATGAAAAGTAACTATAGCTGCATTCTTGAGATCGCATCGCCCCAAAAACCCTGACTCGGACCACCTTTAAACCCGCTTTAAATCCCCCACCAAGCCACGCCGGGGTCGCCGACCAGGGGGTTGCCGCACCAACTAGGTTTAAAGCGCTGTAGCCCGCGACAACTCGCACCTTCTCATTCCTGCCGCCGCCCCGCCCGTTTGGCGTCCTGGTCCAGCCGAGCCTTGCGCCCATCCAGCTTCAGCTCCAGCTCAGAAAACGGCTTGGCCCCAGGCGTGGCCACAGCCCACCCCTTCATATATGGGATGGCAATGCACCCGCAGTTGATCACCTGCTCGGCCGGGGCCTTGGGGTCATGGGGGCATTGCATCAGGTCTATGCCCCCGCCAGGGTTGGGCACCTTGAAGGGCTTTTCGGCGTCCACCACCTGGCCATCCATCAGGTCATGGGTCCACCGGCTGTGTATCTTGCCGCTGCGCCGCCACTGTTTGCCCAAGCCTGGCACCAGGGGCGCGGCCTGCACCAGGCGCTCGTTGGAGGCCACAGCAAAGGCGCGGCTGACCTCGGTGCGCACGATGGTGCTGGCCCGCCTGGTGGATTCACTCTCCAGCAAGGCCTGGATCGCTTTGATCGCTTGGAAGGGTGTGATGCCCCCCACGGTGACCAGGCCGAGCTGCTGGCCGATCTTGCCCAGGGCCTCGGTGGCCACGTTGTTCAGGCGCTCGTGGGTAAAGGTGCGCATGGCCGCCAGCACCCGCGCATCGAGCGCGCCCAGGCGCATCTCCACGGCGTATCCCTGGCCTGCAGCGCCCAGGGGCTTGTCCACCAGGTCTTCGCCTTGCTGCCAGGCAGCGCGCAGCGCCAGGTCGGCCGCGGTCCCCGCCTGCTGGCCCGTGGCAGCCAGCACAATGCCGATCTGATCGCGCAGCCTGGCCAACTGCCATTGCTGCCAGTCGGCGGGCTGCTGGGCCAGCTGCAGCGAGATCTGGAGCTGGGCATCGCGCAGCAGGGCCACCACGCTCTGGTCGGCCCCAATGAGCAGCCGGGCGCGCTCGGCCAGGCGCTCTTTCAGCGCAGCTTCAAAACGCTTTTGCTCGGGTGTCACGCCTGGTCAACCGCTGCAGGGGCCCTGGGCTGGGCCTTGCCCGCCTGCAGCTCGTCGCGCAAGTCGGCGGGCAGATTGAAGCTGTCCGCTGCGGCCTTGGCCTTCTTGCGCTCGGCATGCTCGGCGCGGGCGGCTTCCAGCTCAGTCTTGGCGTCAAAGTCCTGCCCAAAGCGCTGCACCACATCGGCCACAATCTTGAGGGCCGTTTCTTCGGTCAGCAGCCCGGCGTCGATCATCTGCGTCACGGCCTGCACCGCCGAGGTCATGGCAGCGGCAAACTTGGTCACATCCTTGTTCACCAGCTCAGGGAACACGGCGGTGACTTGCCATGTGTCTTCAGCCCAGTCCGGCTTGGCGCCGGTCACCCTGGCTGCCTGCCACAGCACGAACCGGCCGATCTCTTCCAGCATCAGCTTCAGGAAGTTCTGCCGACCGGTGTAAACCTTGAAGGTGGGCTCGCCCATTTCTGCGGCCGCAGCGCGGTTCACGTCGCCGCCACCGCCAAACCAGTGCTCGGGGGTGGTGCTGCCGCCCAGCACATGGTTACGCAGCAGCCGGGCGCTCTGGCTGGTGTCGGCCGCTTGCAGGCTGGGGCTCTTGGCTTCCAGCTTCACGCTGTCGTTGTGTACAAAGGTGCTGTTGGGCGATGGCGGTGTGAAGGTCTTCTCATACTCCTTCACGGCCTCAGGGTCGGACCCCGTCAAGGTCACATCCCATACAAAGGCGCGCAGGTAGCCAATGCGGTCCAACTCATTGAACAGGAAGTCGTCGTAGGCGTCGAGCCAGTCGATCTGCCCCAGCAGGTCGCTGCGGCCCCGGCTGCCGTTCGGGAACTTGTTGAGCTGGTACAGCAGGCACTCGCCATCCGTGAAGTCCTCGGCACGGATGCGGGCGGTATTGGCACTGAACAGATCGCCGTCCTCGCCCAGCACAATCACCCGGTACTTGTGCTGCTTGCCCCGGTTGTCCCGCTTGGTGACCACGCCAATGGGCTGCTCGGGGTTGTCGGGGTCGGTCACCACGGTGGCGATCTTGCGCGGGTCCAGGTAGCCCAGGCGCACAAAGCCGTCGCCATCACGCACGTTGGCGATGTAGCACTGTTCGCCCAGCAGGCCCAGGGCGCGCACCCGGGGTGTGAGTTTTAAAGGCCAGTTGTTGATGGGGTCCGACCAGAAGGCGTTGAGCAGTTTCTGGTGCTCTTCGTCCTTGCACTGCAGCGTGACGCCTTCGGCCAGCAGGTAGGCCAGCGGAAGCTCCACCAGGCGGTTGGCCAGCAGGTTGCTCTGCCACAGGTATTCGGCCACCTTCTGCATGCGGTCCTGCGCCATGGGCGACAGGTCGCGTTCGTTCTGGTTGCTGAGGCCATCGCCGCTCAGGCGGCGCCAGCCAGGTTCATCTGCACCTTGGGCAGATGCTGCCTCGCGTATGGGCACGGGTGCTGGTGCGGGTGCGGGGGCAGGCGCCATACCCACGGCCTCCATCAGTCGATTCAATAGTCCCATGGTGTCAGTCCTCTGCGGCCAGCTCGGCGCCCACAAGGGCGAGCGCCAGGCGGCCATGGTCGTTGTGGTGGGCGATCACCTCGCGCAGCTTCAGCGCGGCCAGCTCGATCCCCTTGCGGTCGGCGGCTGGCAGGCCAGCGATGTGGCCTCGGATGATCAAAAGGTTCTGGTGGTCTTCGGACATGGCATTTCCTGTGCCTGGTCAGCCGCGCCTGAACATGCGCTGCGCCGTGTGGCCATACTTCTCGCGGGCGCTCTGCGCCTGGCTGGTGGCATTGCCACCCTGTGCAGCTGCAGCCACACCACCCGTCACGGCCAGCATCCACAGCATCACCACCATGTCGGGCCCGTCGTCGTGGTCGGCCTTTGGGAAGTGGCGGAACTGGTCCACCAGCGTGGTCTGGCTGCTGTGCAGCCGAATCAGGCCGTTGTGCATGTGGGGCTGCAGGCTCTCGATGCGCAGCAGCTTGTCGCTGATGGGCAGCAGCCCGCGCGCCGGTACCGGCACGCCCAGCTGGGCGCTGCGCTTGACCAGCTCGGTGCGCAGAAACTCCTGGAACTGCACCGACTCCACACCCCAGACGATGCAGCAGTACTCCCGCTGCAGCTCAATGATGTCGCTGATGATGCGGTCGGGCGTGCGCTTCTTGATCTTGGCTTCGACCACATCCAGGATGCCGGTGGTGCGTTGGTAGCCGCCTATGCCCAGGGCGCTCGGGTCGCGGCTGTTGCCGTGCTTTCCCAGGCTTGGGTCGGCCGCTCCGTAGAACACCCACTCGGCCAGGCGGTTGACCCAAAAGCGGATGGAGTGCGCAAAGGGCGCGTCCTCGCCCGCCACCGGGTCGTTTTGCTGCTCGCTGTCAAAGGCACTGTGGCCCTCACGGGCGCGGCGGATCATCAGCTTGTGGATGGGGCGCAGCGCGGGCCAGCTCACCACCGCGCCTGCATCCATCTCGGCTTGCTGTGCTTGGTACAGCGCCATGGCCGCAGCCTCGCCCTCCTTGGGCGTCTCGGCGTTGAGCAGCAGCCCTTCGAACTGCTCCCACAGGTCCATGCGGTCGGGCCATTGGATGATGGCTTTAAAAACCTGCCGGTTCCACAGCGGGTTCTTGAGAAAGCGCGCCAGCACCGAGTCGTAGTGCAGCACCGTGCCCACCAGAATGGCGTGCATGGAGTCGTCGGGCGGCCCCAGGTTGAGCACGCTGGCCGTGACGAACTTCTGCAGCTTGTCGCGCTGCGCTGGCGTTGTGACGTTCTCGTCGTTCTCGATGTCGTCCATGATGGCCAGGTCAGGCCGGTGGGCGCCGTGGCGGCGGCCCCGAATTTTCTTGGCCGATCCGAAGGCCTCGACCTTGCGGCCATTGGCCGTGACGATGACGCCCGCGCGCCACACCTTGCCCTGGCCGCAGGCCTCGGGGAAGTCGCCGCCGATGCGCGGGTTGGCCTCCAGCTCGGCCTTGATGGCTTCAAGCATCTCGGCCGCCTGCTCGAAGGCGTCCATCACGATGATGGGATACCAGAGCTTCTCGGTCACCACGCACCAGGTGACAAAGCTCATGCTGATCTTGGTGGACTTGGCCTCGCCACGCGGCGCCGCCAAGGCATCGCGCTGACCGGAGCTGCTGTTGATGAGCTCCGGCAGACGCTTGTAGAGGTACAGGTGCAGCGCACTGGGCTCGGCACGACCATAGTGCGGGAAGTAGTTGCGGTCCCAAAACTCAAAGCCGGTCACGGGGTCGCAGACCTTGCGGCGGCGTTCGGCAATGGCTTCGGGCGAGACATCCCAGCCGTCGAGATTGGCGTCGATCTGGCGGCGCAGGCCATCGGCCAGGGCGGCCAGGCCGTCGAGGAATTCCTTACTACTCTTCGCCATAGCAAGGTGACCCCAAACCAGCGTCGTACTTTCTAGAATGGAGGTGCACTCTCGCAACCACCCCCAACAAAGGGAAACTCATGACACAGAGCATCTCGTTTGAACTCAGGAAGACGGGCGAAGGCCTGCCATACACCGCAGTAGTGCTTTAGCACAGCATTGAGAAGCACACACGCATTCGTGTGGAGACGAATGTTCCCAATGACTTTGGGACCGACTCTTTGAATGAGATACAGGCAAAGCTATGGGAGAGTACGGGGGAGCAGATTGCTGATCTTGTGAAAACGTTGCGCCGATCAATTCCTGCTCACCAGCAGAACCCGGCACCCACTTCAGAGGCCTGATTTCGGTCAATTGGTTTTGCATACATAGTCTCCTCAAGACTTCGACTTAGCCAGCTCTTCGCCAAATGGCTCCAGCAGCTCCACCATCGCGGCAAGGTGCTGGGGAAACTTTGCCTGTGCAAACGACACCAGGCGTTGCAGCACGTCGAGCTGGATGGCCTGCTTGTTCAACTCGGGCGACAGGCGTTTAAAGCTCGCCATCGTCTTGTTGAAGCTGTCGCTCATGCTGGCCAGCGTCTCGGCACGCTGCATCGGCCCCATGTCCTTGGCTTCGCGCAGCTGGTCCATGGTGGCCTGGTGCTGCACCAGGTAGTCCTCTAGCAGCCTCTTGCTCAGGGTGCTGAAGTTGTCGTCGCCCAGCGCCATGGCGGCGCGCGCGCTATCCCAGTCGTCACCCTGGTCAAAGGCCTCTTGCTTCCAGCGGTTGGCCGTGCTGCGCGGGATGCCCACCTTCTTGCAGGCAGTCTCCATCGCCAGGCGCTGGTAAACATACAGGCCGCGTAGCTGGGTGCGTTTTTCTCCGGGGTGGGCCATTACTGACCGGTGCCTCCACGGCCGATCCATTGCTTCACACCTTCGATGGCCAGGGCGATACCAATGGACACTGCAGAGCCGCTGATGGCACCCGCCACGGCGGCCTTTTGCTCCACCGTCCGCAAGCGGTTGTCGATGGCGTCCATGCGCTTGTCCTGGCGCGTCAGGTGCGCCGTAATGCCGTCGAGCTTGCCGTCCATCTTTCCCAGCAGCATCAGTTCTTCTTTTTCCATTGGCATGGATGCGTCACTTTCCGTTTGAATCGTTTGAACTTTTCGAACCGTTTAAAAAATCGATCAGGTGTTGGTACCGCTGGCGGTCATCGGCGCAGCTCTTGGCGTTGGCGGCGTGGTTGGCCCAGGCGTCATCGAGCGTGAGGCCGGAGCTTTCGGCACAGGCTTCGTTTGCAGCAGCGTCGGCGCCTTCGGTGGCACCAGCAGGGCCGCAGGCACCGGTCGCGGCATCAATACCTGTGAGGGCGCCGTTCCACATGCGGACAGCAGCAAGAGTGAGCACAGGGCCGCTATCGACAGCAGCTGCAGGCGCAGGCCGCTGGTCCGGGCCCGGCGCTTGAGACCCGGGGGCAGCACCGCTGGCAGCCACAGCCACTGGGCCAGGCACAACAAGAGGCACACGGTGGCGGAGGTCTTGATAGAGGGAATCCAGAGCGGCATAGCGGTCTTCCTGGTCGAGGTGTTCGGAGATGTAGTGGGCGGCGGCCTGGTCGGCGCGCGCGGTTTCCTTGGCTGTTTCATCGCGCTCGGCTTCCAGCTCTTTTGCGTGCTTGGCCTGCCAGGCGTTGTCGGTGGCATTGCTGCCCCACCAATAGCCACCACCAACCAAGGCCAGGGAAGAAATCAGGGCGAGCAGGAGACGTGCGGCCATGGCGTTCTCAATGCTCAATGCGGCAGTTGGCCGACCATCCACATGGCGGCCAGCGCCAGGGCGATGAAGGCAATGACGATGCTTGCTGCAATGCCCACAGGAGGCGTCTGAGCTTCTCCATTACTGCAGCTCCATGCACGTCTTGTGGCGGGCCTGCTGGCGGGTCCAGACGCCCATGCAGACCTTGTTGCCCGGCGTGCTGCAGTCGAACTCCCAACGCAGCGCTCTGCCTTGCGCGTCACGCTTGCTCACCACCCAGCCCGGACCTTCCTGGCGGGCGCTGGTCAGCTTGCGGTACTGCAGTAACTCAAAGCAGGCCGCTGGGTAGTTGCCCGCCTGCAGCTCACGCCGCATGCCGGAAGTGAGCCAGGCGCGATTGCCGTACTGGTACACCCAGTCCATGTACAGGTCGTACTCGCCCTGGTGCAGCGCCACGCCTGGCAGGCTGTTGCGAAACAAGGTCTCTTCCCGGCTGATGTGTGCCTGGGCTTTGATGAGTGCGCGGACAGGCGTGGTGGTGTCGCCCGTTTTCACAGGCGTTCCGTCCTCGTGGAAGGTGGAGCCAAAGCCCACGGTTGGCCGGTCGCCCTGGGTGGGGATGACGGCGCGGTCGGTGTAGCCCTCGTGCACCACCAGCCCCACCAATGCGGTGGCCGACAGCGACAGCACCGCCACGGCCTGGCGCGGGGTGATGTGCCCGAACATTGGTGAGCGCCGCCTGACGCGGGACAATGGTCGCTTCTCAACACCACCATTGCCAACGAAAGGGGCACTCATGACAGAACCACAGGCAGCAGATATTGCCAACAAAATCATTGGCCTTCTCCTGACCCATCAGCCGGACGTGCTTGGCAAGTCCGCCTTAATCGACCAAGAAGAGGCGCAGAAGGCGGCAAGCAACATTGCCGCGTTTCGTCTGAAGTTGATTCAGGATCTGACGTCCCAGCCCCATTGAGGGCGTCTCGGTAAACCCGCCCAGCCTGCCCCCCGAATTCATCGGAGGGGTAGGTGTCAGCTTTTGCTTTGGCCCATTCCTGCGCCGCCGCCAGTCCCACCTGGTGGCGGCGTTCGTTTTTTCGTGTGCAGACAAAAACAACGGTCGCAACGACCGATATACACACGATGCCCAGGAGAAAAGCGGTTGTGATTCCCATGGCCCCGACTGTCACGGCGAGGGCACAAAAAACTAAGGCCAGCATGTGCTGGCCTGAGGGTGGTAGGTGCGCCTATCTCATCGCAAGTTGGCAAGCACCAATCGGAACTTTCGCCCAATGTCTACTAGCGACACCAACGCGGCAGCATGCAGCCCCATCAGAACCGCGAGCAGCCACCGCACTGGCGGAGCGCCGAACAGCAAGGCAAAACCGCACAGTGCTATTGCAAGAAAGAACATGCATCCGACGAAGATGGTTTGAAGCAGATCGTCATAGTGCCCTGTCTTCTTCATGCGCTCCACCAAGGTGGTATTACTGATGCTGGCAAGCACGGCCAATGCCGCCAACATGAAACCCAGCATGGTTGCCGCAATTGATGCCACCGAACCGGAAAACCCCAGCGTCGCAGCCGCATCGGGCAAGCCCGGTGCCCAGCCATAGTGCCAACTCGCCAAAGACATGGCCGCAGCAGCAAGCAAAGGGGCAATCACTGGACTCATGACAAGATTAATCCTCCGGTTCGAGGTTCGTAGTGTCGTCTGCGGCAAGAGCTGCGCGATTGCGCTCATAGGCGTCTTCCAATTCGCTGAAAACATCCGCAGCTCTAGGGTATCTGCCGAACTGCTCCACATGAATCTTATCCTTGAGCGGTGCGGCGAACAACTCGATGGGGTCGGATTCATCTGTGAGCCGGACGCGGATTTTCTCCACCCCCTGCAATCTGAGCGCCTCCCGCACCATTGCCTTGACCTTGGTCGATAGTTTTCCTCCACGCTCTGCGCGGAAGTCAAATCGCGCAAACCCGGCGTCGATCTGCTTCATGGTGTTGAACTGATCCTGGTTCCACTTCGGGGAGCGGGCATCCAGCGATGGAGGGCGGTCGAAACTGTAGGACACCTCGTAGATGGAACGGTTCATGATTTCCTCAATCCGCCCTTCATTGGTGATCGGCGGAACCAGCACCGGTTCGCCGTGCAGTTGGCTCATGTAGTCCTCAAAGCGCGACATTCCGCCAGACGCTCTGTTGAGCTGCCACACAAGCAGGTTACCCAGCTCGCGGTGCAGAAAGTGGCATTTCTCCAAAAGCCTGTCCCCATCCTCAAGCTCAAGCTCCTTTTCTACGTCCGCGCTGGTGACCAAATGAGGGGCGTCGTCGCGCAGCTTGCCGAACGTGCCCTTCCACACCCGCCCAACCTTGTGCAGATCGCGCACCTGATAGCGGTCGCCACTCAGGTCAATTGCGGGCAAATGCTGCCCATGGGTAGTGTGCAAAGCCCCCAAAACGCTCGATAGCGAGCCTGCAAACCGTCCCACCACCGGGCGTGCGAAGCGCACTTGATACTTGCGTTTTGCCATTTCATCCCTCCTTCAGAAATTGTCATTGGCCGCGTCACGCAGCCTTGGGCTTGCGCTTGCCGCTCGATTGCGCGAGTGCAGCGCCTGTAACCTCTAGGGCTCGCCGCCCCTCCTCTGCAGATGCGCGGTAGTTTGCGATCAGTGCTGCCTCACGTTCATTCAGAACCGCTTCCTGTAAGCCCTCTCTGCGCACCACCGGTGACGCAGCCGTTTGCAACGCATCAGCGTCGCCGCGCAACCATTCCACGGCATAGCCAGTTGCCTTGGACGCTTCGATTAGTACGAGCTTGGGCACCATGTCCCGCGTTCGCCATACGCGCAGCGTCCCCACGTCTCTGCCCAACTGCATAGCCAGCGCTCCCTCATCGGACACGCCGTATGCCTCCATGAGGCGCGCTATTGATAGTTCAGCAGCAGCATTCATAGGGACTCCAAAAAAAAACGTGCGACGACTTGCGCGACGTTTCAATATGAAATATCATCGTTTCAACTTGAAATTCAATCAAGCAATTCATTGCGTTTATATAAACGGAGCGACTTTATGCGAAACCGAACTGCGGGCGATTTTTTAAAGGAACTGGAAGACAAAAACATCAGCGTGGCTCAGTGGTGCCGCGACCATCAGATGGCTACCAGCACCGTCTGGGCTGTTGTGGATGGCCGTGTGCTCGGCCGAAGCGGAGAGGCGCGCCGCGCCATGCAGTTGATGAAGCTGCCGCTGCCTTCGGCTCGGCGCAATTACCCCAGAAAAGTGCGCACATCACGCAAGGCCAGCACTTCTGCAGGCGCCGCTGCATGAAGCCCCGCCTCAAGCTCTCGGCAACGGGGGAGCTCTTCGTTATTTCGCCCGGCTCCGTCCTATGGAGCGAGAAAAGCGCAAAGCTTTTTTTAACCCAGCACTACGGATCAGTGAAGGCTTTCTCTGACCGTTTCGGCTGCTCCTATAGCGCCGCCATCGTGGCTTTGGCCTCACCGTGGGCACGTCAGCGCGCGGGGAAAGTCGCCAAGGTACGCCAAATTTTGGGGCTACCCAGTACACCCACCCAAAAGGCGCTGATATCCGCAGCCGCTTTGCAGCGCAAAGAGGACTCGATCAGCCTGACTAGGAACACACAGGCCCTCAAGCCGATGAAAGCCAAGAAGGCCCGCAAGGCCAAGGGGGAGTGAATATGCCTTGGTTCACCATTCGCGAGCTATCAGGTCTCCCGGGCTTTGAGATGACGCCACGCGCCGTGCGTGACAAGCTGATTAGATTGAGCACCCCTGGCCGCCCACGCACCGGTCGCGAAGGCGGCGGCGGCCTCGAGTACGACACCTCGGCCCTCCCGGCCGAAACCCGCGCCGCCATCACCGCCCGCATCGTGGCCCAGGCCGCCACCACCGCGCTGGCCCTGGCCCAGGTCGAACCGGCGTCCGCACCCGTGCGCTCATTCGCCTCCCCAGCCAAGCCGCTGCCCGACCAGCTGGTGCCGGTCCCCTCACGCCGCCCGCCCAGCGTGGCCGACAAGGCCGTGGCCGACGCTCGCGTGCAACTGGTCAACATGCTGCACGACCTGGTGCCCCTGCACGGCATCAAGAAGGGCTGCGCCATCCTGGCCGGGCAGATCGCCATCAGCGAAGCGGGCAGCAGCCTGGTAGCCCTGGCCCGCGCCTCCAACCAGCGGGCGCGGGGCGACATGGTCAGCGCCCGGACGCTGGAGCGCTGGGCAAGCCAGCACCGCGCCAGCGGCTGGTGGGGCCTGCTGCCGGTGGTGGCCGAGGTGGCCCCGCTGATCAGCCTGGACGATGACGTGGCCCGCGTGATCGGCCTGTACCACAGCGTGGACGCCCGCTTTCGCAAGCTCACCCGCGCCGCCCTGCAGGTCACCAAAGACCTGGGGCGCGACCGCGACACCTGGCAGGCCCTGTATGCCCGCGCCCGCCGCGCTCTGGACAAGCTGGGCCAGTCGCACGAATTCTCGGTGGGCCTGATCAAGGCCCGCCACACCGGCTCCGAGCGCGATGCCAAACTGCCCTTTAAAAAGCGCGCCACCGAAGACCTGGACCCTACCGATATCTATGTGATCGACGGCCACACCTTCAAGGCCAAGGTGCGGCACCCTGATCACGGCGCACCGTTCGCGCCCGAGTTCACTGCGGTGTTGAGCTGGGGCACGCGCAAGATCGTGGGCTGGTCGGTGTCCCTGTCCGAGAACGTGACGGCGGTGGGCGACGCCCTGCGCCACGCCATCTCCAACCACGGTATCCCCGCCATCGTGTACAGCGACAACGGGTCGGGCGAAACCGCCAAGGCCTTGGACTGCCCGGTGGTCGGCATCATGGCCCGGCTGGGCATTGACCACCGCACCGGCATCCCAGGCAAGCCGCAGGCGCGCGGTGTGATCGAGCGCAGCTGGCAGACCCACGCCATCAACTGCGCACGCCAGTTTGGCTCGTACCAGGGCAAGGATGTGGACGGCGGCACCTTCCGCAAGGCAGCAGCCGAGCTGGCAAAGGAGCAGCGCGCCGTGCTGCGCGCCGAGAAGACGGGCGAGGTGATCAAGCTCAGCAACAAGGCGCCCACCTGGAAGCAGTTCATCGACGCCATCGAGAAGATGGTGGACGAGTACAACAACGAGCACCGCCACCGCAGCCTGCCCAAGCGCGCAGACGGCAAGCGCATGACACCCGCCGAGGCCTGGGAGCACATGGCCGACCCGGCCCTGCGCGACATGCCCACCAAGGGCGAGCTGCGCGACCTGTTCATGCCCGCCATGGTGCGCACCGCCAAGCGCGGCCAGGTCACCCTGCTCAACCAGGACTACCAGGCGCCCGAGCTGATGCGCCGCGATGTGGATGGCCGCGAGGTCAGCGTGCGCTACGACATCCACGACCCCAACTACGTGTTGGTCTACACGCTGGACGGCATGTTTGTGTGTGAGGCGCTGTGGCAGGCCAACCGCATCGACGCCATGCCCAAGGCAGCCGTGCAGATTGCACGCGAGACCCGCGCCGCCGCCACCATCAAGCGCCGCCAGCAGCAGATCGACCTGGCGCTGCGCGAGCTGCAGGCGCCCGTCGATGCCGCGCCCAGCTCCAGCTCCAACCCCGTTTTCCTGTCAGGGCCAGCAGCCCCCGAGGCGCTGCCCTTCGTGGAGGTGATTTCTCCCTCCTCCCCTGCCGCTCTTGCTTCCACGGGCGAGGCTGTGCAAACGGCTTCGGACAGGCCTTTCTTCGACACGCCCAGCGATCGCTACGAGTGGCTGATGCACCACCAGGGCACCTGGACATCGGAAGACGACGCATGGCTGGCCACCTATGTGGCGAGCGATGACTACGAGGGGCTGGCCGACTACTACGTAGGCCGTGGACTGGACTGGAAGAAGGCGGGCAGCGGCAGCAGCAGCAGCGATGACGCCCCCGTTTTTAAGAGTGCCCTGTGACGGCTGCAACCGCCACAGAGCGTGCCTGAGTTGATTTTTGAGAACCGAACAAGCAAGGAGAACTTTACTGTGAAAAAAGGCTTTGTCAAAACCGAGAACTTCAAGCGCCTGGCCGAAGCCCAGAAGCTGGTGGAGCGCCGGGGCGCCCGCGAGGCGGGCCTGGTGCTGGTCAAGGGCCACTACGGCATCGGCAAGTCCGAGTTGACCGAGCGCTGGGCAGCCGACAGCGGCTGGGTGTTTGTGCGTGCCAAGGTCACCTGGACCAAGCGCGCTTTGCTGGACGAGCTGGCCGACAAGATGGGTCTGTCCAAGGTGGGCCGCAACCAGGAGGTGCAGGCCCGCATCATCGGCAAGCTGGCCGTGGACATGGTGCCCATGATCGTGGACGAGGCCGACTTCCTGGTGGGCACCAGCGCCAGTCTGCTGGAGGTGATCCGCGACATCACGGACCTGACCGGCACCATGTGCTTTCTGGTCGGCATGGAACAGTTCCCCATGAAAGTGGCGCGCCACGGCCACATTGCCAGCCGCGTGGCCAAGGTGGTCGAGTTGCTGCCCCTGTCGCTCCCCGACGTGAAGGCCACAGTGGCCGCCAAGTCTGAGGTGCTGATTGCCGACGAGGTGCTGCCCGAGCTGCTGGCACAGGCCAATGGCCGCATGCGGCTGATCCTGAACGCCATCGCCAATATCGAGCAATGGGCGCAGGCCAATAGCTGGAGCAAGGTGGAGCTGGAGCACATCAAGAACCGCCCTTTATGCACCGAGTTCAGCGGCGTGCAGCTGGGCCGCCGCCGGGGGGCTGTGGAATGAAGACGCCTTTCTGGTTTGTTCCGCTGATCCTGCTGGCGCTGGGCCGCCAGTTCACGCGCCGAACTCGGCCTTTTACCGAGAGCGAGTTGCTGGCCTGGGCGCCCGACCTGGGCGCGCCCAAGACGGTGCGCACCGCGTGCCAGACCTTGCAGCGCAGCGGCCTGCTGGAGCGCGCACCCGATGTGACACCCAAGGGCAAGCGCAGGCCCACAAACCCGCACACCTGGCGACTGACTGCCGACGGCTTCGAGGCCTGCCGCAGTGCGGTGCAAGAGGCTGGCCACCAGGCGCGCGCAGCTGCCAGCCGAGCCCGGTGCCAGCGCCAGATTGGCGCCACGCTGTATGGCCGCCTGTGGAACCTGCTGCGCAACCGCAGGCAACTGACGGCCGAGGAGGCGGTGACGACACTGGCCGACGCAGGAGAGGACACCACCAGCCTGCAAAGCAGCGTGGCGCGCTACCTGCGCGGCTGGAAGGTAGCACTGCCCGGCCATATCCAGGTCAGCGCTCGCCGGGTCAACGGCTTCAAGCGCTTCGTGGTGGTCAAAGACTTGCCCCCACGCCGCCGCCTGCCAAGCCTGACGCCTCGACCACCCCAGCCGCCCGCCCCGCGCCAGCCACCCCGGTCTCCTCGGTCTCTCAGGAGGCCTCAGCGCAATGACGCTTTCGACGCTTTCCTACCAACAAGAACCATGGTTTGCACTTCTCCAATCTCGCACCGAGGGCACGCAGCGCACCCTGATCGCCAAGCAGCTGGGCATCAGCCCCGCCACGCTGAGCCAGGTGCTCAACGGCAGTGGCCTGTATGGCACGGGCCAAGCCAGCACGGAACGCATCGCCGACAAGGTGCTGCACACCTTTGGCCGCTACACCTGCCCGCACCTGACCGAAGAGGCGGCAGGCGAGCCGCAGGTGGTGACAGCCGCGCAGTGCCGGGCCTATGCCCACAGCGCTCCGCCCACGGGCAGCCCCCGCGCCATGCAGCACTGGCAGGCCTGCCGCCAATGCCCCCACAAGGCCGCCAGCGCCCCGCCCGCGCTGCGCGACCCCCAGCCCCGCCCCAAGAGGTTCGTACCTATCCAGGAGGTCAAGTGAAAGCTCTCTTTAAAACCTTCGTCGTCGGCGGCCCGCTGGGCCTGGCCCACGCGCTGCGCGAGGCCTGGCTGGCCCACCGCATCCACCGTGTGTCTACCTACATCACCCGCGAGCGAGCCCTGCACCGTGAGCACATGGAGCAGCTGCGCGCCGAGCTGGACGCACTGCAGACCCGCCAGGTCAGCGCCACCCACCGCGCCACTTCGTTCTGGAAAGGCCTGTCGTCATGAGTCCCGCCCGCACGATCTCCTTGCCGACTCCAGCCTCCTCCGCCAGTGCGGGGCCCGACTACCGGCGCCCCCCGCTGCGCTGGATCACGCGCCGCGCGCGCTGCTGGCTCAGCGCATTTCCGCTGGAGGTGAAACGCCGCGACGCCATCCGGTTTGCCGCGATTGACTACGCCTGGTTCACGGGGACCCGCAGCCTCACGCTGATCCAAGGAGGCCGCAGCCATGGCTAGAGGCATCACGCATTCCTGCGCCCATATCTGGCGTCACATCGCCCGCGCTGGCGGCTGGTGGAGCGTGCTGCGCGTTGCCCGCGAGTGGGACGGCGTGTTCGGCATGGCCGAGATCGAGGAGCACCTCACCACGCTCAAGCGCAGTGGCTTCCTGGCGGCCATGGAATACCGCCGCGAGGGCACGGTGTATGCCTACACGCCGCAATGCCGCCAGTTGCCGGGCGAGACGCTGGTGGCGGTGACCTCGGCGGCGCCGGTTGATCAAACGCCTGGCTGTGCCGCTGTGACGGCAGCTGCAGCGGTAGCGGCCGCTCCCCAGCACAACGTCATGACCGGCGCCTATGTGCCGCCACCCATGCCGACCGCCCGTGCGGGCGCACTGGACCACACCCGCTACCCCAGCCTGCAGCAGGGCAAGCGCAACCCTTACAGAGGCGCCATGGCATGAGCGGCACAACTTCCTCCACCAACACCGCGCCTCTTCATTGATCACCTACCCAAGAAAGAAAGCCATGACAGAAAAGACCATCCCCCCAGGCTACTGGGAAGACGCCAACGGCGCCCTGATCCCCACATCCAAGATCAAGGACATCGACAAGGACCGCCACCGCACCGTCTCCCAGCTGTGCGAGGCCGCCATCAAGCAGCACGCCGAGCTGGCGCAGTTCAAGGCAACGGCCATGGCCGAAGTGACCGACTTCATCGAACGCAGCCTGGCTGAATACGACGTGAAGCATGGTGGCAAGAAAGGCAACGTCACACTGCTCTCGTTCGACGGGCGCTACAAGGTGATCCGCCAGATGCAGGAGACCCTGGTGTTCGACGAACGCCTGATGGCGGCCAAGGCGTTGATCGACGAGTGCATTCACGGCTGGAGCAAGGGCTCCAACGCCAACATCAAGGTGCTGGTCAACGATGCCTTCCAGGTCGATCAGGCGGGCAAGATCAGCACTGGCCGCGTGCTGGGCCTGCGCCGCGCCAAGATCGACGACGAGAAGTGGCTGCGCGCCATGGCCGCCATCGGCGACAGCATCCAGGTCGCCAACACCAAGCCCTACATCCGCTTCTACGAGCGCGATGCGCGCGGCGAATACGTGGCGATCAATCTGGACATGGCGGCGGTATGAGCATGCACCGCAACGCCACTATCTCTCAAGTTGCAGCGTCTGTCGCCAGCAGTGATGCGGGCCGCGACATCAAAGCGTCGCAGGCGCAGGCCGTCCTGCACATCGCACTGCGCACCGTCATCGGCCTCAACTGCCTGAACGGCAGAACCCTGGACATCGACCTGGGCAACGGCCACATCCTGCACTGCAGCGTGAAGCGGGCCATCGGCCCCACCAACGTTTAAAGCAAGGGAGCAACCATGCTCAAAGCAAAGCCCCGGGCATCCAGGCCCATGAAGCTCCAGGCCAACACGGCCGGGGCCTGGAAGGACGTCATCACCTTCGACGGTGCGCAGGACCATGTCACCGACGAAGTCATGGACAACGTCCACTATCTCGGCATCCATGACAGCGGCAACACGTCGTTCCGCGTCATTGCCGTTGACCCGTTGATCGGAGTGCTCGCGCATTGGACCCGCGTTGATGGATGGAAGAAGGAGCAGCGCCATGCAAAACGTTGAAATGCTCTCCGCAGGCCTCGGCCTGCTCGGCGCCATCCTGCTCGCCACCCGTAGCCGCTACGCGGGCCTGGCCTTCGTGGCCTGGCTCGCCAGCAACATCGGCTGGCTGATCTTTGGCGCCCGCAACGATCACTGGTTCTTCTTCGCCCAGCAGATCGGCTTCACGGTCACCTCGGTGCTGGGCATCTGGAACTGGCTGGTGCATCCCGCGCTGCGCGATGCCGAAGGCGAAACCGACGACGCCCGCAAGCAGCGCGCCCACACCGCTATTGATCACCACCTCGACCGCGACTATGTCGGCTTGACCATGGGCAGCCACGTCCTGCACACCACGGCCCCGGTCACCTACATGGCCCTGGAGCGGATCTACCTGGCAGGCGAGGAAGAAGGCCGCGCCCTGGAGCGCGAGCGCGCGGGAGGCCCGCGATGAATCCGATATCCGTACCCATGACCGCCGAACGGGCCAAGGCCATCCTGAGCCTTGTCCAGTTCCCGGGCCACACCTTTCGCGTAGCGGGCGATTTCACTGATGGCACCGCTTACCTGCAGGCGTTGTTCATGGCCCCCTGCAACGTGAGAGGCGGCGATTTTTATCCGCAGGCCACCCGCAAGTGGCTGTTGTCGCGCCACATGACGCAAAGCGAGCTGGTGCAGACAGCATTCAAGTGCGTATTGACCAGCCTGGAGCACGAAGCCCGCGAGCAGTTCACCTACCGGGGCGCGGCCATCTTCGGTCCGCACTTCGACGTGGAGCAACTGGTGGCGCTGTGCGAGCGTGGCGCGCAGGCGCTGGAGGTGCGGCCATGAGCGTGCCAACCAAGAGGCAGTTGGCATCACGCCACGTTCGCCGCCTGCGCACCATGCGCACACAACTGCTGGACATGTCGCGTCAGTGGGAAGACTTGGATCAGTTCTGCGTCAACGATCTGGAGGATTTGGCTGAGTCGGTTGAGGGCGTTGCCGCGACGCTCATTGAGGATGATGGAAAGGGCTCGCTGTGAACCTCGAAGACGCCCTCAAGAAGATCAAGAAGTGCCTGGCACTCAGCCGCAGCGCTAATGAGCATGAAGCCGCCGCAGCGCTGCGCCAGGCCCAGGCACTGATGCGCGAGCATGGCCTGCGCGAGCAGGACGTGTCCCTGGCCGACGTGACCGAGGTGCGCGTGAAGGCATGCAGCACCGCCGCCAACGCTTGGGAGCTGCGCCTGGTCGGCGTGATCGCCGATGCCTTTGGCTGCGAGACATTCGGCCAGCTGGAAGGCCGTTTCAACGACGCGGGCAACTACGTCCGAACTCGCCACTGGGTGTTCGTGGGCATGCAGGCCGCGCCCTCTGTGGCTGGCTATGCCTGCGAGGTGCTGCTGCGCCAGTGCGCCAAGTCCCGCCTGGCCCATATCGCCAAGCAGCCGAAGAATTGCAAGCCCATCACCAAGACGGCGCGCGGCGATGCCTTCGCCATGGGCTGGGTGATTGCAGCCTCGCAGCTCGTGGAGCGCTTCGCCCAGCCCGAGGCCGACAAGGCGCTTTTGCTGACCTACATCGATCAGCAGCATGGCGAGCTGACCAAGGGCAAGGCTCGCGACATCACCAAGGCCCGCAAGACGGACATGGGTCACTTTGCAGCGGGCCATCGCTCGGGCGAGAGCGCCCAGCTCAATCGCGGCGTGGGCAGCATGCCTGCGCAGGGGCTGTTGTCATGAGCCGCGCCGCCAAGCCAGCTCAGCAGTTGGCCTATCTCACCATCGGTCACAGCAACTTTCTTTTGGACGCCAGCAAGGCCATGAAGGTGGCAGAGCTGATGCAGCACGCGGTGCAAGCCGAATGGGACTACGGCTACGAAGGCCGCGAGCGACGCTACATCGCCGGTCCATCGCCGGAGGTCGAGTTCAGACTGGTGAAGTCTGACCAGGTGCGCATGCCGGACGGCGTGCCGACAACCAACATGGGCGTGCCACGTCCGAGGCTGCTGCGATGAAAACCATCCGCCACCACATCGGCACCATCGTGCTCATCCTGTGGGTACTGGGCATGCTCGACATCATCGACTTCCGCCTGTGCGTCGGTGCTGTCGGCACCTGCAATGCGCCGCGCGCTTCGAAAGTGATCGTCTGATGCCCTTCTACCGCCTCAAGACCGGCATCGTCCACATGCGGGGCACGCGCCTGCCCGCGCCCTGCAACGCTCGCACGCTGATCGACGGCAAGGAGCAAGTCTGCATGGCCCCCAGCGCATACCTGTGCGACGGCGCCAACAACGCCAACCGCAGCGGCACCTGCGACGCGCCCCTGTGCGAGGCCCACGCGCGCCAGATCGGCCCCAACCGCCACCTGTGCCCCGCATGCCACCTGTCCCACTGCAACGCCGACCAGCAGCGCAGCCTGTTCACCTCCATCGTTTAAACCACCATGGCAACCACCACCACCGCACGCCGCTTCACCGCGCACACCAACGCGGTCAACGTCGATGCCCAGCGCAAGCGCGAGCTGGGCCACATCCATCAGGGCAAAGCCGCCCTCGGTTGGACCAATGACGACTACCGCTTTCACTTGCAGAACATCACCGGCAAGGACAGCTCGGCCCAGCTCGACGCTGCAGGCCGCCGCAAGGTACTGGCCCACATGGCCACGCTGGGCTACGCCCCCAAGTCCACCACCTTCAAACCCTTCGACCAGGCCGCCAAGATCAAGTGGCTGTGGAAGAAGATCGGTGAGGCGGGCGGCCTGCGCGACGCCAGCCCCGCCGCGCTGCTCGTTTTCGTCGGCCGCACCTCCGGCACCGGCGTGGCCGATGTGAAGTTCTTGCCCACCGCCGAAGCCTCCAAGGTCATCGAAGCCCTCAAGTCCATGCTGGATCGCGCCAAGCGGGCGCAGGGGGCAAGCCATGGTTGAGCGCCCGATCCTTTTCAGCGGTCCGATGGTCCGCGCGCTGCTTGCTGGAACGAAGACGCAGACGCGGCGCGTCTTCAAGACCCGTAACGGAGGAGTCTGGCCGCATCCCAACGACCTACCAGGAATGCAGCAGGTGCTGAGAACCTGCCCCTATGGCAGACCCGGCGACCGGCTATGGGTGCGCGAGACATGGATGAATTTGCAGGGCACGGGCATTGAGCGCGTTACGGGCTCCAATGAAGACTACGCGTACGGTGCGGACACCCCGAAGGGTAGCTACGGGGACGATCAAAGGAAGTGCTTTGGCCTGAAGTGGCGTCCCAGCATTCATATGCCACGGGCCGCCAGCCGCATCACGCTCGAAATCAGCGACAGGCGCGTGGAGCGCCTGCAAGACATCAGTGAGGCCGATGCAGTGGCTGAAGGAATCTTCCGCAAGGTTCGCGGCACTCCCATTGGAGACATGGTGGAGACCGCCACCGGCGGCCAACTGATCTATGCCGATCCCAGCCAGGCGCGAGAAGAGTATCGACGCCTCTGGGAGCAGATCAACGGCCCCGGGTCGTGGGCGAAAAACCCCTGGGTGTGGGTTCTTCAGTTCAAACGCCTGCAGGAGCCCCGCCCATGACCGCTCCTTGCAAAGTCGGCCCACGCCACAAGTGGGCTTGGCTCAAGAACGTCACGAACGCGCAGATCGGCGGGCGCAGCGCCCGCTTCACCTTGCGCGGCCTGTACCGATGTGAGTGCGGCGCAAGGAAGGTCGGTGCGCCCAACCACAACGATGTCGATCTGCGCGACCTGTTCCAGCCATCACAGCAGCCACGCCCATGATCCGCCTCACCGACATCAACGGCCTGACCCACTACCTGGCACCGCAGACCATCGCCAGCATCAAGGAGGCTGGCACCAGTTCCCAGTGGCATGGCATCCGGGCGTACGTGCGCACCACTGACGGCAACACCATCGAAGCGAGCGACCGCGTCGATGAGATCGTCAGCCGGATCGGAGCATTCACCAGCCTGCAAGCCGAGATCGCCGGGCACGAGGCCGCCAACGGCCACCTGTCTGCCCTGGTCGATGAGCTGCGCGAGCTGCTGCAGGACGCCAAGCGCGCCATGACCGAGCTGCACCAGGCCGCCATCCCCGACGAGTCCATCGAGGGCGTCCCGGCCATCATCCCGCCCGAGGCCTTTGCCAAGTTCGTGAACGCCCACGCGCAACTGTGCTTTCTCTTGCACCAGCGCGGCCACAACCCGGCGAAGGAAGGGCAGCGCCATGGCTGACGACTCCATTTCCATGTGCCTTGCCGCTTACCTCGCGGGCGGCTTTGCCTTGTTTGCGTGGCTTGCTTATCGATGTAAGGAGGAGTCGATTCGTGCTGCTTTCTGGTTGATGTTTCTGTGGCCCCTCACGCTGTTGGTAGTCGTCCCGGTAGTGCTGCTGGATTGGATCGGCTGGCGCGTCAACATCGAGCGCCGCCCTGATTTATCGCCCTTCGGGTTTCGACGCCGCGACATAGGACGTGGGTGGGCCGTGCGTTTCTTGCGTCTGGAATTGCAGGTCTGGAAAGACACCCGCCCAGCATGAGCCACCTCGCCGAAGTCATCGACACCGAGCTGCTGCCCCAGCTGCTGCAGGACTTCGTGCGCCTGATCGGCCTGGAGTCCACCATGGCCCTGGTCAGGCACTCGGGCGGGCTTCGCATCTACATCCCCACGCCCGAGCGCGTCACGCACGACCATTCATTCGCGCACGTCATTGGTCTGGACAACCTTTTAAAGCTCGCCAAGGACTACGGCGGCGAGGCCCACTTCCAGCTCCCCAAGGCCGACAAGGCCCTGATCCAGGTGCGCAACGCCCGCATCGCCCACGCCTACGCCACCCACAAAACCGCCCGCGAGCTGGCCGTCGAATACCACCTCACCGAAGGCCAGATCGTCCGCATCGTCGCTGCCATGGGCGCCACCGCACCGACAGACCGGCGCCAGGCCGCGCTGTTTTAAAGACGGGGTGGGGTGGGTTTAAAGACTTCCAACCTCATCAAGGTCGGGCGTTGTGGACAAGTTCACCACCTGTGCCGCAACCTTTTGATTTGATTGAGATTTTTGAGGTTGGAAGCCCAAGACACTTCCAACCTCAAAACTTCCGACCTCGCATCGTCCACTCGATCCCCTGAAACGACTCCCTCGCATAGGCCCCTGGCAGCGGCTCCCCCAATGAAAACGGGGCCACAAGGCCCCGAAACCACTTCCTGCCACCCCAGGCCCACCTTGGCCCGGAATCGGCCCGTTTTGGCCGTTTTGCCCCTATGGCCCGCCCATTCCGTGCCAAAGCCACCGGCAATCTCCATCGCCCCAAAATCCCCCGCAAACCCGCGCCAGCATTAGCGATGCCCAAAGTTATCCACACCCACGGTCCGTGCCAAAGCGGTCACCCCCCCATTTGTGGCAGCGCTACGAAGGCGCCGGGAGCGAATCAGCTCCGCTGGTTATTTTGAATTAAATATGGCTCTAGCGCTTATGCAGCAAGCGCAAATAGCTATTATTTAAATAGCAAACTCTCTCAAAGCATCAAAGCCAGGCTGGCTTCCAGATGTTCCGACGGCAGCCGCTTGAAACCCGAGCGCGCATACCGCTGCAGCCGCCCCAGCGCAAAGGCCGTGAGCACGCTGGCGGCCACCTGCGCGTCCACCGTGGGCGTGGCGGACGCCGCGGTCGAGGCGCGCAGGCATTGCCGCAGGGTCGATTCGATGCGGTCAAAGAACTGGTTCATGCGCTGCTGCAAGCGCTCGTGCTCGAACACCAGAGCGTCGCCCACCATCACCCGCACCATGCCGGGGTTGCGCTCGCCAAACTGCAGCAGCAGCGCCACGATGCGCGCCGCCTGGCGCAGACCCACCTCGGGGGGTTGCGCGGGGTCGGGCGGCTCGCGGCCGGTGACCTGCGCCACCAGCGAAAAGACCGACTGCTCGATGAAGTCGATCAGCCCTTCGAACATCTGCGCCTTGCTGGCGAAATGGCGGTACAGCGCCGCCTCGCTCACCGACAGGCGCGCGGCGAGGGCGGCCGTGGTGATGCGCTCGGCGCCGGGCTGCTCCAGCATGGCGGCCAGCGCCTGCAGGATCTGCACGCGCCGCTCGCCCGGCTTGGGCCGCTTGCGGGCCGCCGGCTGGCCCTGCGCATCGTCGGTGGGCTCGGTCTCGGTGTCGATCAAGGGCAGGGGTTCGGACATGCGGAAAGAGCTGTGCAGGGCGTAAGGAATGTGTGGAAATGATTCTCGCACAGCCCCCTGTTCAGGTCGGGAAAACAACCGTGACCCGCAACCCCCGCCCCTGCTGCCCCGTGCGCAGCGTGAGTGCCGCGTGGTGCGCGCGGGCAATTTCGTCGGCAATGGCCAGCCCCAGGCCCGTGCCCTCGCCCGCCGTGCCGGGCACGCGGTAAAAGCGCTGCGTGACGTGGGCCAGATCTGCGCTGGAGACGCCAGGGCCGTCGTCCTCCACCTCCAGATAGACCCGTGGCGGGCCCGCGCGCCCGCCGCGCTGGCCGCAGCGGATGGTGACGATGCCGCCCGCCGGGGTGTACTTGATGGCGTTGTCCACCAGATTGGACAGCAGCTCGCGCAGCAGCCAGCCATGGCCAAAGACATGCACGGGCTGCACCTCCAGTCCCAAATCCAGCCCCTTGCCGGTGGCGGAGTCGAGAAAATTCTCCAGCAAGGTCTCGCACAGGTCCTTCAGGTCCACACGCTGCGGCGGCTGGGCGTCGAGGCTGCGCGCGTCGGCGCGCGACAGGGCCAGCAGCTGGTGCGCCAGCTGCGATGTGCGGCGCGTGGCGTTGCGCAGCTTCTCGATCTGGTCAACTCCTAAAACAATAGCGCCTTGCGCTTGTCCAGTATGCGCCAGAGGCATATTTTTATCAGAATCCTGCAGCGGCGTGCGGGGTGCCGCCGCCTTGGCCATCAGGGCCCAGGCCTCCACCTGGGCCTGCAGGCCCGCCAGCGGGGTGCGCAGCTGGTGGGCCGCGTCGGCCACAAAGCGGCGCTGCCCTTCGGCCTGGGCATTGACCAGCGCAAACAGGTGGTTGAGCGACTGCACCAGCGGTCGCACCTCGGCCGGGGAGGCCGCCTCGTCGATGGGGCTGAGGTCGCGCGGCGAGCGGGCCTCCACCGCGTCGGCCAGGTCCACCAGCGGCTTGAAAGCGCGAACCACGGCCCAGTGAATGGCCAGCGCGGCGGCGGCCACCAGCACCAGATTGGGCAGCAGCACGCGCAGCAGCAGTTGCTGCGCCCATTGCTGGCGGGGGTCGGAGCCATCGGCCAGCGCCACCACCAGCTCCCCGGCGCCGGTGCGCCCCCGCTGCACGGCCACGCGGTAGGTCACGCCGCCAAACTCGGTGCTGTGGAATTCCGGTGCCTGCGTGGTGGGCACGGCACCGTACACCCAGTCGTTGCCCAGCAGCAGGCGACCAGACAGGTCGCGCACGCTGTAGCCGGAGAACCCGGCGTTCTGGCGCAAGAAGTCCTCCACCGGCGGGGCCAGCAGCACCAGCGGCGGCTCGCCGTCCTGCGGCGCGGGCGCCAGCACCGAGTCGGCCAGGGCGGGCAGCAGGCGCAGCAGGCGCTGGTCGTGCTGCCCGGCCGCCTCATCGGCAGAGCGGTAGTCCAGCCACACGCCCACCAGGGCCAGCACGCACAGCGGCAGCACCAGCATCAGCAGCAGCCGGTTGCGCAGGTCGGAGGTCATGGCCCGCAGGCCGGGCCGCTGAAACGAAAAGGGCCGGAACTGCATCGCGGGCGCGCAGGGGAAGCCGGGGAATCAGACGGGCTGGAGTTCCAGCCGGTAGCCAAAGCCGCGAATGGAGCGCAGCGCCACGCCGTGCGGCTCCAGCTTGCCGCGCAGGCGGGAGACATAGACCTCCACCGCGTTGGGCGTGATCTCCTTGTCCCAACCGGTAAGCGCCTGCAGCAGCTTGTCCTTGCTGGCGGGTTTGGGGGCGTGGATGAGCAGGTATTCCAGCACCGTCCACTCGCGCGGGCCCAGTTCGATGGCCTGCTCTCCCCCGTCCGTGCGCACGCTGGCGCGGCGCCCGGCGGTATCAAGCTCCAGCGGGCCAAAGCTCAGCACCGCCGTGGTGGCCGCCTGCGATCGGCGCAGCAGCGCGCGCAGCCGGGCCAGCAGCTCGGGTAACTCGAAGGGCTTGACCATGTAGTCGTCGGCGCCCAGGTCCAGCCCCTGCACCCGGTCCTGCAGGGCATCGCGCGCCGTGAGAATGAGTACAGGCATGGAGGGGCTGGCCATGTCGGGGCGGCGCAGGCGGCGCGTGAGCTCCAGGCCGTCCATGGCCGGCAGGCCGATGTCGATGATCGCCGCGTCGAAGGATTCGGCGCGCAGCACCTCCTCGGCACGCTCGCCGCTGCCCACCCAGTCCACGGCGTAGCCCGCGTCGGTCAGGCCCAGTTTGATGCCGCTGGCCACCATGACGTCATCCTCGACCAAAAGCAGCCGCATAAATTACCCGCGGTATTCCGTCAGAAACCGCCCCGCATCACGGGGCGTGCATTGGGCGCGGCCCAGACCAGCGGCCGCCCCGCCGCGCTGGCGCTGCCCCCCTTCCCGCATCGCGCAGCGAGGCGAGAGAAGGGGGAAGGCGCGCAGCGCCATGGGGGGTTGCTCCATGCTAGTGGCTACGGATCATCGTGCCGTAGGCCTGGTCGGTCAGGATTTCCAGCAGCATGGCGTGCGGCACGCGGCCATCCACCACATGCACCGCGTTCACCCCGGCCTTGGCGGCGTCGATGGCGCCGGCCAGCTTGGGCAGCATGCCGCCGGAGATGGTGCCGTCGGCAATCAGCGCGTCGATCTGCTGCGGTGTCAGCTCCGGCAGCAGCTGGCCAGCCTTGTCCAGTACACCAGGGATGTTGGTCAGCATCACCAGCTTCTCGGCCTGCAGCACCGTTGCCAGCCGGCTGGCAACCACGTCGGCGTTGATGTTGTAGCTCTCGTTGTTCTCGCCAAAGCCGATCGGGCTGATGACCGGAATGAAGGCATCGTCCTGCAGCGCCTTGACCACGCTGGGGTCAATGGCCACGATGTCGCCCACCTGGCCCACGTCGTGCTCGATGCTCGGATCCTTGTGGTCCAGCATCTTCAGCTTCCTGGCGCGTATCAGCCCGCCGTCGCGCCCCGTCAGGCCCACGGCCTTGCCGCCGGCATGGTGTATCAGGCCCACGATGTCCTGCTGCACCTCGCCGGCCAGCACCCATTCGACCACCTCCATGGTCTCGGCATCGGTCACGCGCATGCCCTGGATGAACTGGCCCTTCTTGCCCAGCCGGTTCAGCGCCTGCTCGATCTGCGGACCGCCGCCGTGCACCACGACGGGGTTCATGCCCACCAGCTTGAGCAGCACCACGTCTTCCGCAAAATCGGCTTGCAGCGCTGGGTCGGTCATGGCGTTGCCGCCGTATTTGATGACCATGGTCTTGCCATGGAACTTGCGGATGTAAGGCAGCGCCTGGGCCAGGATTTCAGCCTTGTCGCGTGGGGCAATTGAAAGAAGGTCGGTCATGGGGGGCAGGCCATCCGGTGAAAACTGTGAGGGTCCAAATTGTGCCGCATCCATACGGGTTTGCCTTCGATCGGATAACTAGGCCGGAAGCCGAAAACAGTGCTGTAGCACGGCAAGGCGAACCAACGACGTTATACGGTTGAAGGCAAATCCGTATCAGTGCTGCAGCCAGCGGGGCACCTTGAAGCGCACGATGGTCAGATAGGCCATCACGTAGCTGATCACGAACAGCGCGCAGAACGCCATCAGGAGCGGCGTATTGCTCCAGAACAGCACGGCCGGCGCCACCGTCAGCAGGGTAAAGCCCCACAGATAGGGCGACGTGCGGTTGTTGCGCATGAGCATGCGACGGGATTCGTCGTCGTGGAACACTCCGCGCACGATGCGCCGGTAAATGAGCTGGTGGAAATGCAGCGCATCGGCCACGCCGGGCGACACCCCGCGCACCGTTTTGCGATAAATCGAAAAAATAGTCTCCCAAACGGGATAGATCAACAGCAGCATGGGAAACCAGGGCGAAACATCGGCGTTGCGCTGCACCAAGGAAAGGCTGGCCAAGGCGATGACCACGCCCCACACATAGGCCCCGCCATCCCCGGCAAACAGCATGCCTCGCGGATAATTCCAAACCAGAAATCCCCCGGTCGCGGCGGCCGTACACACCAGCAGCGCCGCCAGGGCACGGTCCCCCACCTGCAGGGCCACATGGGCCAATGCCAGGCAGACGATCAGGGCCACCATGCCCGCCAGGCCGTTGTAGCCGTCGATGATGTTGAAGGCGTGGGGCAGGCCGGTGATGGCCAGCACCACAATGACAACCCCCAGCCAGGGAGTCGCCGCCAGAATGGAATCGAACCAGAGCCAGCCCACGCGGGGCAGCGTCAAGTCCAGCAGGACAACCGCCAAAACCCCCGATGCACCCGTCAGAATCAAGCGGTACCGGACAGAAAGGCGCTGAGTCAAATCTTCGGCAATGCCACCAAGAACGGCCGGCAAAAGCACAAGCATCCAACCCCCAACCCAGGCGCCCAACCTCAGCGACCCAGGGTCACCCCACTGAAGAGACTGTAGAACTCCCAGCCCCCAACTACAACCAATACCGATGATGAGAGCAGCTCCGCCCAAGCGGGGCACATCACCCCAATGGAAACGCTGCGGCATTCCATCGCCATACGCAGAAGCGTGACTGCGCATCCATCGCACAATGAAGCCTGCAGCCAGCGCTGCGACGATGAATGCCACCACAGATAACCAGATCATGAGCGGTCGATCGTACCCGGACTCGACCCACACACCAGCAACAAAGCGCTAGCCAAGCCGCTGCATAGCAATCGATTGACACCTATTGAGTGAAATATTACCGACATAGGCGAACAACGTTACAGGCAAACCTTCAGAAGCGAGCTCAAGCGCCTCAAGCAAGCATTCATGCGCACAGAATCTGCATTTAGTGAAGCAACGCACGGTATAAGCGCATGACTTTCGCAACGTATTGCTGTGTTTCTGGATAGGGGGGTATCTTACGTCCATACTTCATTACGGCACCTTCGCCCGCGTTATAGGCCGCTAAAGCCAACTCCTTGTCGCCATCAAACATGCGCAGCAGATCTGCCAGATAACGGGTCCCGATTTGTGCATTCACTTTGGGATCCATGATTGCCTGGGCACCGTTTTCCATAGGATGCGCGTAGCGCGTTGCAGTTGCAGGCATCACCTGCATCAACCCCAAAGCCCCTTTGCGTGAAATAGCGCCCGCATTGAATGCTGACTCTGCGGCCGCCACTGCAATCACCAACGCCGGCTCCAATGATTGCGACAGTGCTGCGGCCTCGAGATGAGGCTTGGCCGCGCCATATCCGGGAAACAGCAGGGCTGATGTGGCACCCTCATTTTTACCCCTACCCGTTTTGGCCGACGGAGTGCGTCTGAGCCAAATGAAGTCCCGCGAAGCGGGTGGCGCGCCATTGCCCATGTGCACCACACCGTCACCATCCACGAATTCCCAGATATTGTCAGCCCATGCGACAGACAGCATGGCGCACCACAACACAACAAACTGTGCAGCGTAGCGCAGAAGGCTCGCCAGATTCGACGACCAACCCACTCCCACGTTTGCCCAACCCTGTGCACGCATCATCATCCTCGCTTACCTTGCTCCGCGCCACACCCGCATCAAGACGGACCAGCCCCACCGGAACCCGCGCGCGGGCGCTTCTGGCTGAGGCCGGACATCTCCATATCGTGCACGAATCAGCCTCGCAGGCACCCCTGCCGCCACCATCCCTGCAGGCACATCCTGCCGGATCAACGCCCCAGCAGCCACCACTGCACCACGACCAACAGTCACCCCCTCCAGCACAATGGCCCCAGCACCTATCCAGGCCCCATCCTCAACCGTGATTTTTGCGCGCGTAATGCGGTTGCGTGCAATGATCACATCTCCTTCATCAATAGCATGCCCTGCAGACAAGAGTTTTGCATGGGGCCCGATCAGCACATCCTCCCCAATATCCAGCCCGCCCTCGCCAGAGAGATAGGAGCCCACATTCACGATCGTTCGCGCGCCAATGCGTATACCCACACAAGGCTCGGCAGCCACATCGCCCAGTACCAGACGCGTATGTGCATAGAGGCTGACGTGGTCCGCAAGGCACAACACCTCGGCCCGTTGCCCAAATCGCATCACAGACACGGTAGGATCTATTCGGCATTCAGTACCGAGAACGTCAATCCCGGTGTGCGAGAGAGTAAAGTCGGGAATTCCTAACAACATATTGCGCGTCATCCCCAGATCAGGCACGACCCCGAAGCCAGCGCCAGCAAAGGGACCACCACCCCCCAGAGGACTTAGACGTTGCAGTTCTGGCTACCGACCCCGCCTCAGTCGCATTCCTCCCAGCGCGCACCCCCCCCATCTCTGTACGGACACTGCCCATTTCTGCGCGTAACTCCTTAGCCTCACCTTCCAGTCTGCGAATGATCTCCTTGGCCTCTGAAAATGCTTTCTGGTGCTCCAGCAGTGACGCACGCTCACGCTCATGCACAATCGTCAGAGCCTGTAAATCATCACGCAGCCTGTCGGCTGCATGGCGCGCTTCCGTCAACTCCCAAGCAGGTGCATCCACCGATGGTGTCACCACCACCATCCACTGATACACATCAAAATCCTGCCACCCCGAGAGCAATGCTTGGCGCTGCTCTCCGGACAGTGCACTCCAGTGCCAAGAAAATTCGCTGCACTCGACAGGTACGCGATTGGCCTCCCATACCCTCGGCGTCCATCCAGAGTCCAGCAGCACTTTTTCCAAACTGCGCTTGGTAAAAAATCGAACATGAGTCCTGTCCAGTTGCCCGCGCTCCGAGTAGTCAAAAATGCCATTGCGCATTGCAGCCACCACTCCGGCGTAGGCAATATTGGGTACGGATATCACCAGGCGTCCCATGGGTGCGACAAAAGCTCCTAGCTGCTGCAGCACGCTCTCGGGATTCCTGAGATGCTCAAGCACATCACAGGCCAGCACAACATCGAACCGCCTACCGACAATCTCTTCCAGCCAATCCGGAGCATCCAAGTCTCCCGTAATAACCTCCACCCCCAAGATTTTCAGCACCTCAATAGCCTCAGGGTCGTTTTCCACAACCGTAACGCGATGACCCCGTGCCAATAGTGTCCGGGTCATTGCACCAGGGCCTGGGCCCAACTCCAGCACTGTCCCCTCCCCAACGGGCACCCGGCGCAGCAGCCGCGCAGCCCATTCGCCGCCATCAGGCTCAAAGGCGTAGTCGTAGCGCTCAATGCTGGTCATGGATTTTCCTTGCCTCAGTTGTCGGCTCCCACATCCGATCCCACAAACCCCACTGCCACCAAGCCCAGGGATGAGCTAGAACATCCCGCTCCAGCCCTTGGACAACCATGTCAATCGCCTGGCGGGGATTCTCTGGCAAAGGATCAATCACCACATCCAGAGACCCGGGGCTGCGCGAATAGGTTACTCCATGCAGCAGTCTGGCGCCCGTGGACAGGGCAAGCCGCTCAATGCCTGTGGGCAAATTAAGTCTCCCGCCCAAAAAGGGATTGCTCCGCATGCGCCCAAACTCCGGCCGCCAAGCATCCGCCAAAATGATCCAGCCTTGTCCAGCCCGCAGGCTTTCGTGAACATCGCGCAAACCGTCGCTGGTGGTATGCCACACTCCACCCGTCACAGCTGTATAGCCGTGAATCTTGCGCAGCAAAAAGCGACGCTGCGCAGCCTCAAGCTCCGGGTTATCGAGCACGGGCATGGTCAGAACGTGGGTGGATATTCCTTCTCGTGCCAGTGCCACCGGAGCCGCCAGAAGTCGATCATAGTGGTTCAGTACCAGAATGAATCCTTTGCCCTGACGGACCAAATCACGAGCATATTCCACCCCCTTCAACTCAATGGCAGGCCCCCCATAGCGCCCCAAGCGGCTGAACGCCATGGCATCCACCATTTCCTGGGCCAGCATGGCCAGATGAGCCCTTGCCCACCGAGCATGCTCAATCGCCAAAGCATCCGGAAACACCCGAGCAAACAACCCCTCCAACCAACGTAAAAGAAGCGCGCGCTCAGCCGCAGATTCACGGCCTAGATATCCTGCCATATACCACGGCAGCTTTGACGGCACCCTGGCAAGAAGAGGAAATAAAAGATCAAAAGACCAGGCCCGCGTCATTCCACCAGCACCCACTCGTGCTCAAGCCACGCCACGCCAAATTCCCGGTGTTTCTGATTGAGAATCGTAAAAGGCTGGATCAATTCAGCCATATCCAGAACCTGTATGCCCGAATCATCCAAAACATACACACTCCATAGATATTCTCCCGACAGCAATGGCAACGCGGGGAATCGAACCCGAATACGGTGTGTGCCTGCACCTTGCAACGGTGCGCCATCCGCACGAAATTGTGTGCTTGAACCAAACACGTTGTCTTTGTCAGGCCGGACAATCGCAAATAGCACATGGAATGGAGCCACGGCGTAAGACTCGATAACGATCTCTACCGACAAATCCTGAAAGGAATCAACCTGAGCAGGATTGACACCATCTCCGGTTTCAATAGTAAGTCCGCCAATTTTCACCACAGGCACACCGGAAGAAGCCGGAATCGAAGGAGCCGCATCCTCCACTTTATTGGCCAAGTCATTCGACTCCACCCGCAGGTGCGCGTACCGCCGCCGCTCATAAGCCTCGTAGGCCGTAGCCACATCTTCCGTCGGCCCAATCGCTTCGATGCGCCCCTCGTGAACCCAGGCTGCTCGCTGGCACAGACTCCGCACTTGGTACAAATTGTGCGAACAAAACAGCACCGTCGCCCCCCGTCCCCGCAATTCCAAAATACGGTTCAGGCTTTTCTTCTGGAAATGCAAGTCTCCGACAGACAGCGCTTCGTCAACAATCAACACTTCAGGGTCAATAGCCGTCGCCGCCGCAAATGCCAGGCGCATGAACATCCCCGAGGAATAGGTCTTCACGGGCCGCTGCAACGTTTCCTCAGACAGTTCAGAGAACGCCACCGCCCGTGCCGCAAATTTACTCAGCGCCGCCCCTTCCAAGCCATGCAGCGCCGCCATGAAACGGATATTGTCGTACCCTGACTCCTCAGGATGAAATCCCGCCCCAAGCTCCAGGAGCGCCGCTACCCGCCCCTGGCGCAAAACCACTCCTTCCGTGGGGCGGATTGTCCCCGCTGCAATCTTCAGCAAAGTGCTTTTGCCTGCTCCATTTTCACCAATCAGGCCAAAAGTCTCGCCCGACTGAACCTCGAAGTTGATACCCGCCAACGCTACATGTACACGGTGGCGCTGGTGATTGGTCATCCACTCCCACAATCTGTCCTGAGGGCGCGAATACACTGCGTATCGCTTGCCTATATCTTTGAACGTGATTGCCATTACAGTGCCTCGCCCAGCGCCGCCTTCATCGAGCGAAAAAACCACCACCCCCCTCCTGCGAGCAAGAGCACCCAACCAAGCAAGGCCCAAAGCGTTCCTCCAGGCATCGCCATGCCCAACGTCGCCCATTGCACCGCCAGCACCAGACAAGCCACGGGGTTGAGCAAATACCATGCGTGGAACCGCTCAGGAACCTGCGCGAGCGGGTAAACCACCGGCGTCAGATAGAACCACAACTGCAACGAGAAGGCCACGACCGACCCCACATCACGCCACAAAAAATGCGCCATGCTCAGCATCAGGGTCAATCCAAAGGTCAGCATGACCTGCGCCAGCATCAGCCAAGGTAGCCAGGCCCAGGTGGAACGCAGCGACACCCCCTGCCCCAAACTAAGCAACATTAGCATCGCGTAACCGATCGCCATCACCAGCATGCTGCCGCCCACCGCCACTGCCGGCAAGATTTCTGCTGGCATGGGCTGCTTGCGCAGGAAATCCTCGTGTGAAGCCAGGCACCCCACACCACGACCTATGGCATCGGTGAATGGCAGCCACACCGCCAAGCCGGCCAACAAATGCAACAGGTAGCCGTTAGCCAGATCCAGCCCCGGCACACGCACAGCCAACACCAGGCCAAACAGCACATAAAAAATTGCCAGTGTCGCCAATGGCTGCACAAAAGCCCACGCCAAGCCCAGAACAGAGCCAGCATAGCGCGTTTTGAACTCGCGAAGCATCCAATAACGCCACAAAATCCAGGCACGCTGTGCACGCCCCGACGGTACGTTCCCCTCCCCCGTCCGATCACCGCTCACAACCATGGATATCCCTTCATTTCTCGGAATGCTACGGCGCCGCAAAGCCCCAGTCGGGTCTTCGCCCCGGAATCAGCGCGCCACTTCTTTGAGCACCGTTTTGCGTGCTTCGATGAGCCCCTGCTCAAACGCATCCGCCGATGCCTGCCAATGCTGGTGGCGCGCAAACTCCTGTGCCCGTTGGCTGAGCGCCTGGCGTGCGGCATCGTCTTCCAACAGATGGCACAGTGCGTTCGACAAATCCTCCAAGGTGGGGGCCGTCAACAGCGCCACCTCATCATTCAAAAGCCACTCCACGCAATCACCACGGTTGGAAACCACAGCACAGCCAGCAGCCATTACTTCCAAAGGCATCAACGATAGATTAGTCAGCGACAGCACCAGCGCCGCGTCGCACTGACTGAATGTATCCGCCAATTCCTCTGGCGATATAACGCCCGCCGCCAGATGAGGAAACGGTATGTGATAGTCGCTGACATCCCAGCCTGCCAGGATGAACTGAACATCTGGCAACCTGCGCGAGACAGCCTCCAACACCAGCAGGCCGAACTCAAAGGCCCGGCGGGGCGTAGGTGGCCGAGCATAGAAGAACACGCGCTTGATATGGGGCTCACGCCGCGGACGCTGGCGATACAAATCGTGATCCACGCCGAAGCTGATGGGATGCGTCCACATTCCATAATCCGTACGGAGCTTGCGCGCCAGCCACCCTCCTGCCGTAATCCCCAAGAAACCGAAACTATAGGTATTGTCTGCCAGCACCGACTCTGTCCCCATCGGATAGAAGCTAGGCTCATAGTCCTGAACAAAGTACAGTTTCTTGCCCCCCCCCACAACCGCACGCACGGGGTAGGCCGTCTGCCAGCCGGTGGCGATAACAAACTCGCTGCTGGGAAGCCCTTCAAAGCCCATGAAAACCTTGGCCTGCAAGGGGAAAAAGTGCTCGCAGATGTCGCGGCGTGCATCCTCTGCAGTCGCATGCACTGTGGGGCTCACCACAACGATGCCTGACTCCCAACCCATGCGCTCCAGATGCCAGATCGTCCGGAAGATGGTCTGATGTCCCCCCGAGCCGATATTGAAATCCGGAATGAACCACAGCAGAGTCTTCGCACGCGCCACCCCCGGCGCCAACTCGATGCCATCCACCTGCAGAAAATCGTAGTGGGCAAAAACATTACGGCTCTTCAGCACGCCGCCAGCCCCGTACTGCAGCCGCTGCCTGATCATTGCCATGGCGCGCAGCGCGCCATGGCGACGCCCCAAATCCCACACTTGCCGCGTACGCAGCCCAATTAATCCGAACATAAATATTCCAAGAAAAAGGGCGTGCGCACTACACCGAGCGGCCACGCTGCAATGCCTCGTCGCGCGAAACCACTCTCAGCAGCCACTTAGGCAACCCCCGATGCCTTGTGCCCAGGAACTGCCCCAGGGTACGTGCCAGCTCTATGCCTCCCATGTACCCCGTTGTTTTCATCCACGCTGCACCTCGGAGACCCGCTTGGTATAGCCAGCGTGCGTCGCGCCGCATCAGGGCAGCAGCACTCACCAGGGCGCGCACCAGGCTGCGCTGTATGTCGTACCCAAAATCACGTTGAAAGGAGCGCGCCTCATCAAAATTGCGCTGCAAGGTTTCCCACACCCCGAAATCGTGGGAGTGATAGACCATCGCATCGGGCACGAAAGCCTTGGAATAGCCCGCCTTGATGGCCGCGAGCATCCAAGTCTGGTCCTCGGCAAACATGACCTCTGGAAACGGCAGCGTCTGCCACACCGTGCGCCGCAGGCAGGAATTGTTGTTGGAGAAAAAATGCAGCCACTGACGGTAACCCGCTTCACGCTCGAAGCGCTCCGGGTCCTCCATCCGCACCCGCGACAGGCTGGCGCCAAAGCCTGCAAAGTGCTCCGCCAGCTCCCGCTCTGTAATGTGCCGCGCGCCCGGATGCGCACGGTGCGGGCCAAACGCCCCTGCCACCTCGGGCGCGCTGTCACAGCCTTCCACCAGGTTTTGCAACCAGTGTGCATGCTCAGGCTTGGCGTCCTGCGTAATGAACACCAGAAAATCGCCGCGTGACAGACTGGCCAGGTAATTGCGTGTGCGCCCGTGCCCAAACTCTGCGGAGGGTATGCACTCCACGCGCACACCGCGCTGACGCGCGCACTCCACAGAGCCATCTCTGGAGCCCGAATCCACTACGATGACCTCGAAAGGCCATAGGGTCTGCTGCGCCAACACTGCGTCCAACACCTCACCAAGGAGGGAGCCGCCGTTCTTGACGGGGATTAGTACGGATGCGCGGATTGGATTCATGGTCTGGGTGCGGCGTAGGTACGCGCTCGGAAAATTCAACATGCCCGGGCGCCCACCAGCGATTCACCTCGACAAGCTACAGCGTTCCACGCAACCCTCAATTCTAGGTCACCTGTTCTGCAAAAAGGCGCGCCCGCGTGCGGGCGTGCCTTTTTGCACCCTACTTCTTGGCGTCGAACCTATGAAACAAACCCCGAATGGCCTCATGCTCCAAAGTAACGCCATATTTCTTAAACAATCGATCTTCCAACTGCGCATTGGCTTGCTCACGGCAATACCGCACTACCCGCGAGGGAGCAGTCGAAGCTGCCTCATCCCATGTTAACTGGCGGGGTTCACGTTTTTGGATCACTTGAAACAGGTAGCCAAACTCCCCATCTCGTACCGGCCCCACCAAATCTCCGGGTGCAGCATCCGCCAGCGCCTTGAGGATGGCGGCATCGTCAGTGAGCGTCACCCACCCCAGATCCCCCTGCGTGTCCAACTTGTGTATTCCTGCCGCCACCGCCGCCACATCATCGAATTTGCGCACGCCTTTACTTATGGCTTGCGCCTGCTGGAACAACCAACCCATGGCAGGCTCACCGGCCACAATTTCCTTCGCAGGCAACATAATCCTGCTAAGCCGCGCCATCGGAGGCACTCGAAATCCTGCAGGGTTGTCATCAAAAAACTGGCGCGCCGCCGCCTCATCGGCCGGCGGATCGCATGCAGGCGCCAGTTTTTTGTACACAGTATGGCTGTAGATGTCGTCAAAGCGGCTTGCCTCCTTACCGGTTATCCGTGGCACTTTGAGCGCCTCCCCTTCCAGCACCAAAGCACGCCCCAGTGCCATTTCTCGCAACGCCGTTTGCACCCCCCATAGATTTCGGCCAGCCTGCCGCATATCAACCCGGCGCTCCAGGAATTCGGACAAATCCTTTTCCGTAATCACTTCGCTCTTGTACATGCGCACCAGAACCACATTTTCAGGGCCTGCCACCGCCACCCCAACCGCCGCCACTCCCAAGGCCGCAATCACGTTGCGCACCCACTTCCAATTTTGCTTCATCAGCATTTCTACGTCACTCCACTATTACGGGCGTTGCAGCGCCTTATCCCATAGAGGGCCGAAAATCACGTCCGCCCGCGCCCCTGCCGAGTTCAATACCACCAAATCCATATGCTGATCACCATCGATATCCAGCAATTGCAGACTGGTAGAAAACCCGCTCGTACGTAGCTCCTTGCTTTCCAGCACGGCGCCTGCTGCACCGATACGCTGCAGGCGAACTCTGCTGTCCTCCCCCCAGATGACCAGATCCTCCGAGAGAAATTCAACCGAGACAGAACCCTCCAGAGATGCGGGAATCCACTGAAGTTCCCCGGTTTGCAAATCGATACGCGCGTTGCGCTCACCCGTCTCCAAGGCCACATACAGCCAGCGACCCGAGGGCGATTGCTTGACCTGCCGAGGCACCACCTTGAATTGAGCCAGCACCTTGGGGGCAGCCATCCAATTCTCACCTGACACTGCCACCACACTCCGATCATCCAAGCACGCCACCGCCAAACCGCCGCCTGCAGTTTGCGGCAACTTGCTAACTTTGACGGGATGCCAAGGCGACTTACACCAACGCGACCGCTGGACGCCAGCCGGCTCCGCACCACCAACCTGCCAGTCCATCCACGTCACGTCGCTGCCAATATACGGCGTGGCGACCATGCGATAGCGCCCGCCCTCAGACTCTACCAAGACCACATCGCGCGGACCAAAACCCGCAGGAATAGTCTGCAGCTTGTGTAACTTCCCACCGCTCAAACGGAAAATATCCACCCCACCACTATCTTCCACCGCGGCCGCCAGCAAATCATCCGACAACCAGATGGCCGAATCGGGGTGATAGGGCACTTTATGACTAGCAATAAAGCGCGATGTGCGATCTGGCAGCAATTGATGCACCACTATCGCATTTCTTTCGTGCTCAACCACACCCAACAGGCAGCCCTGGGGGCCGCAGCGTACCTGCCCACCCCAAGCCTCCGGCAAATCAAGGGACAGGCGATCACTCAGCTCGCGCTGCTCCACCTTGGTGTGTGATGATGTCACCGGTCCGGCAGGAGGTGCCTGACACGCGGACAGCAACCACCCAAAAAGCGCTCCCAACACCGAGTAACTCACCACCCCGCGCAACCCTGCCATGCCTTGCTCCTTGAAAAAAAAATAGCGCCTCGCGGCGCTATTTTTTGATTCCCATAAAAATGAGAAATTCGATCAATTTCTCAAGCTGAACGGCTTGATGCCGCCCAGTTCTCAAAGAAATTAGTTGTGCGCACCCAGAACGGTCTGCACAGCGCCGAAGGCAGGAGCGCTGATCAAGCTGTATGTGAACAGGCTGCCGCCGATTGTGGCGATGTGCGCACCAATGGCAGCAGGGGTCGTCACGTCACCAGGAACCGCCGCAAAGGGAGACCACTCGATGAAACCGTCCACAAATGCTGCAGGACGGCCAGCGATGGTTTCAGGGTCAAACCAATCCAGCTCAGTGAAGTTCATCTTGAAGTTGACAGACTTGCGGGTTTGCTTATCGTCATACATGTTAACGGTGTGCGTACCGTTATGATTACCCGTGGACCACACCACGATATTCGTATCGGTGCCGCCCGGAGCACCATCAACAAAATAACGCATGCTCACAGTGTTTGCGGCACCACCAGCAGCATTCAGAGCACCGCCCACCGCGGTCAAGTCGTTGGGGCCCATCACACTCAGATCGGAAGCGATCGCCAGAGGACCATCGATCACAGGAACGAAAGCCAGATCTTGGTTAGCCACATCCACCTGGAAGGCGTTGGCAGAGATCAGGGCGGCAGCATCCACAGCAGCCGAGTTGGTGGCAGCGCAAACCGTATCCAGCGTGTCGTTCGGGGCAACCACCGTACCGGCAGCAAACACCAGATAGCCGCGCTTGCCTTCCAGACCCACGCCAGACTCAGCAGACCACACGAAGGGATGGAAATCCTTGGGGGTCATGGGGAAGCAACCGTCCGTCACGTGGCCGGAATTCTGATCAAAGAACGTCCAGAACACAGGTGTAATGGCTGCGGATTGGTTGATCAGACCCACTGCAGTGGTGTCAGCTGCGCCGTTGTGGATCACGTTAGGAACCACAACACCGTCGGTGAACGTACCAACAATGTACGCTTGCGCGACGCCGCCCGTCATTGCTGCCGCCGCGACGGCTGCCATTGCAAATTTTTTCATTTCTAAGTCCTTAGATAATTGAACGAAGCTTTACCCACGATTGCGGGATATGCAACCCATCCGTCACTTCGTTTGGGTTGGGGCTATCTTAGCGGTAGCGCCACGGGTTTTCAACAAAATACAGCCAGAATTCGGTTTCGGGGGTTTTTGTGGCCCTCAAACAACAATTCAACGCTGGGCATCTGGAAGCGTGGAGCTGCGGCGCAACACGTGGTGCCACACGCCATCGATGCGGCGCCAGTGGTCTTGGACCAGGGTTTCCTGGGTCTTCAGGCGCAGCATGGGGATGCCGTACTTCATCCAGACATCGAGCACGGCCTCGTCGCCCTCGATGCTGCGCACGCTGCGCACTTCCACGATATCGTAGGTGACACCGCCCCGCTTGATGTAGGCCTCCAGCGTGAGGCTCTTGTCCTTCGAGGCTGCCTCATAGGCCCATGCCGCCACGCGGTCATTGGTGCGAACAAGGTCCCAGTAGGCCTGCGCGCGCTTGACCAGCGCGGCCTTGTCGCCTTCGGAGGGCACGGGCGCGGTGCCCGTGGTAGCGCAGCCAGCCAATGCCGCCAGCAATACGGGGGCTGCCAATTTGGCAACCAGATGACGGCGATTGATGTACTTTGTCATGTGACGAGTTTCCTAAAAGTCAATCTATCTAGAGAAGTAGCGGGAAAGAGGCTGATACAGGCATTCACCGCTCGGGCGTCTGGGGGGCCGCTTGTACACCCACGGGGAGCGGCGGCGCCTGCAAGGCCAGGGAACGCATGCGATCACGCAGCTCCGCGCTGGCGGAGCGCAACTCATCGTCGTTCTCCAGTGCACGCGGTGTGAGCAGCACCAAAAGCTCGGTGCGGTTCTTGTTGTTGCTGGTGTTGCCAAACAAGCCCCCCAGCACCGGAATACCGGACAGCAAGGGGATGCCGCTGCGGCCGGTGGTGTCGTTTTCCCGGATCAGCCCGCCCAGCACGATGGGCTCGCCCGAACGCACGGCCACGCGGGTCTGGATCTGGCGCGTGAGGAAGGCGCGTTGCCCGGTGGCGGAGTCTTCTTCGCCCACGTCGGTGACTTGCTGCGCGATGTCCATGGAGATCAGGCCGCCCGCATTCACCGACGGCGTGACGGAGAGCATGACCCCCGTGTCTTTGTAGGTAATGGACTCGGTCACCACATTGCTGCCGGTGCTGATGGCGGTGGATGTCTTGATGGGCTGCTGCTGCCCGACCTGAATGGTGGCGTTATGGTTGTTCAGCACCAGCACCGTGGGGCTTGACAGAAGGCGCACCTGGGAATTTTCGGCCAGCGCGTTGAGCGTGGCCCGCACCACACCCGCCTTGTTCAAAATGGTGTAGGAGAACCCGGGCTGCCGGGGCGCAATACCGCCCGATTCGCGCATGTTCAGCAACGCCTGCCCCTCGCGGCCGCCGGAGATGCTGTTTTGCACAAACCACTCCACGCCGTACTGCAGGTTGCCTGTGAGGTTGACCTCGACGATGCTGGCCTCGATCAGCACCTGGGCTGGCGCCTTGTCCAGCTCGCGCAGCGCCTGCTCAATGCGGCGGTACTCGGTGCGCGGGGCGCGGATCATCAGGGCATTGCGTTTCTCGTCGGCGACCACGCGCACGTTGCCGTCCAGTTGGCTGCTGGAGGTGAGCGACATGTTGTTGGGCGATGCCTTGCCGCCCGAGCCTGCTGCCTGGAGACCGGCAAGCCCCAGTGCGCCTGCCCCAGTGCTGGAACCTGTATTGGTACCGCTTGACCCCAAGGGGTTTGTGACAGCAGTGGTGCCTGAGCCTGCCCCGCTCGCTGAGCCCTGAGTGAACTGGGTGGGGGCCGATCCGCCTGCCACACCCGCACCCGATTTAGACTGAGTCAACTGCCCGCCAAACAGGCCGTTGAGCATTTCGGCCAGCTGCAGGGCAGAGCCGTTTTGCACGGGATAGACGAACAGGCTGGCTTCCAGCGTGTCGGTGGGGCGGTCCAGACGCCGGATCCAGGTTTCGACCTGGGTCAACAGATGGGCGCGGGGCGTGACCACAACCAGGGCATTGAGCCGCTCCACAGGAAACACACGGATAAGCCCGCCCAGAGGATTGGCCGCTTGCGCCGAGGCAGCTGCCGCACCGCCGAAGGCCGCGCCTGATGCAGCCGCAGCACCACCCGGTGCGGCACTCGCAGGCGCCGCAGCGCTGGCGCCACCGTAGGGGTCAGTGGATTTATCGGACCCCAGCATGGCCTGCAGGGCATCGCGCACGACGTTGACATTGGCGTTTTCAAGAACAAACACGCCAAGCGACATGCCGGAGAGGAAGTCCACGTCAAAAGCTTCCACCATCTCCAGCCAACCGCCCAACTGCGCCTTGCTGCCCTGCAGCACCAGCAGGTTGCGCATGCTGTCCACATAGACGATAGCCTCTCTGGGCGCAATGGGCGCCAGGATCTTGGCCATTTCAGCGGCGGCGATGTGATTGAGCGGCACGATGACGGTGCCTGAGCCCGACAAATCCTTGAAGTGAGAGGCTCCCACGACGGGGCGAGCACCCAGCGTGACGGTACGCTTGGTGACGTGATAGACCCCCGCGTTGTCACGAACGATGGCCAGGTCATGCGGCAGGAGTACGGCATCCAGCACGTCGAGCACTTGGCTGCGCAGCAGCGGTTGGCGCGTGTGCAGGCTCACCACCGTGTCGCCGCCGGCATCCACGGTGTAGTTAAGCTTGAGCAGGTCCCCAAGCAAGGCCGTGGCGAGGTTGCCAACCGTGACATTCTCGAAATTGAGCGCCACCTTGTCGCCCCGGGCCAGCACCGGGTCCACCTTGGGGGCTACGTCGCGCTTGAACAGTTTGTCGTCGCCAGGAAACAACCGGGAACTGGCCATGGGCGGTTTGACGTCCGTGTCCTTCGCTGCGCTGCTGGCACTTGCGGGAAGGCTGTCTGCAGCCGCTGAAAGCTCAGGCGCTGGTGCCGCCTCCTTGCTCGCTGCGGCGGGGTTGCCGCTCGCCGTGGCCACCGACACAGATGGCGCCGCAGAGCCCGCGGCGGGGCCACCCTGGGTGCTGGCACAGCCCGAGGCCAGCAACGCCAGCATGAGAATGGAAGGCCGAATGTTCATAAAGGGGGTAACTCCACAATGTTGGGGGCAGCGGCTGACCGCTTACTGGGTCGCCACAGGCTTGCGCGCACGATTCATGAGCGGGCCGCCGGGCGGCGCTTTTGCTGCTTCAGAAGGCCCAGCCTCCAGCGGTCGCTCCACGCGCCCCTTTTCCGCAGATACAAAAGTGGCCTTGCGGCCGTCGAATGACTCAATACGCCAGGGTTTGGTTTGAGCAGTGATCTTGAGCGTTGTGCCATCGGCGCGCTGGAGAATGGCTACACGCTCCCGGCCAGACTCCAGCACAGCTGCGAGCCGCGCCTGGCTCAGTTCGCGTGCCAGATTGTTTTTTTTGTCGTCCACCTCCACCGGGCGGCGGGAAGCCCAGAGCAGGGGGCGCTCCACCGCCTGCCGGGCACGCACCCGCGCATGCTGTGGCAAGGGCTCTACCTTGGGCAGATCCGGCTTGAGCGCCTGAGGCGGCGTCCAGCGGTCTTTTTCCGCCTGCCACCAAAAGGCACTGGCCGCCAGCGCCGACGCGGCCAGCAGGGGAACGAGGTACCAAGGCTTGATCATGGCGTGGCTTTCTCTGGCGCCAGGGGCGCCTCCAGCTGCAACGCCAATCTGGCATTCTGCGGCCCTGCGCCAGAGCTTGCGCCTTCGCGCGTAATGTTGACTGTGCGCACCCAGAAGGGCGGACGGTGGAGCTGGAGGCTTTCCATGAAACTCACCAGCTTAGGCCACTCTCCCGTCACGGTGGCGGTAAGACGGATGCGCGCCAGCTTGCCGTCGGCGCCCGGCTCCAGGGCAACCTGCGAGGACACCAAGGTACTGCCGGAGGCCATGATCATTTTCCGCAGTTGCTGCTGAATGTCGTTCTGAGCCGTGTCACCTGCAGGATGCAACAAGGGTGTGACCGCTTCGCTGGCGGCACCCAGCAAGGACTCGATCTCGGCGCCCGCATCTACCACGCCTTCGAGCCGCTCACTGCGGGGCTCCAGTTGTTCCAACGCACTGTCATAACGAACCCACAGCGCTCGATAAGTTAAAGCGCCCACAGCGATAAACACCACGAGCAATAACAACAGCGCGACAACGGCATGGCGCAGCCAGATATTCTTGTTCATGGCTTTGCCCCTTCCCCTTCATTTTTCCAGCGCATCTCGAAGGTGAAGCGTTCCTTGTTCAACGAGCCATCACGCACATTGGCCGCCGTGGCGCGGACATCCGCAAACCCAGGCTGCCGAGCAAGGTGGGCAACAAGCTCCGTGGCGTTGGACGTCAGGCCCGTGACCCGAATCTCGTTGCCGTTGATTTCGATACGGTCCAGCCAGGTGTCTTCAGGCACTGCGGCCGAGAGACCGTTGACCACGCTCGCCAGCGGCAGATCGGCATTGATGCTCTGGCGCAGTTCCTGCGCAATGTCCGATTGGCGGCGCAGTTCATCCATTTTCTGGCGCAAAGGTGCTGCCTTGGGGGTCAACATGTTGACGTGCTCCACCGCTTGCACCACGGCTTGGCGTTTCAACACCAAGGGCATCAAGGCTGGCAGAGCCAACGCCATGCATGCCAGCAAGAGCAGCATGACCGCAGCCCCATCGATCCACCGCTGACGGCTGCTCTGCCGCTGCCAGGCTTTGTCACGCACCGGCAACGCACGCCCTTGTTGCACCAAAAATACGACCGCATCCTCGCCAAGCCCATGTTGGGCCAGCAGTTCGTTGCGTGCGTTGCGTCGGCACATTCCCCATTGGACAGCCCATCCGCCGCCTGCATCCGGTTCAGCCCGCCAGGCCGCGACGATCTGATCCAGCGGCAGGGGTGACACACGCCACAGCGCCTCGTCCACCGCACCTTCCAAGGCTTTCCTCGGCATGGAGGGGAGCTGCGCCGCCCCCCACAGACAGTCGGATTCGGGCACCAACAAGCTCAAGGCCTTCCGATTCCCTGTGCGCTTGCGCAGCCGCCCGCCCACCACAGACCACTGCCCGCCATCAGCCGCCACCGCAGCGCTCGCGCCAGCAGGCCAGGCGCCATGCTCTTTCAATACCCGCTTCAGGTCGCCCAGGCCCCAGGCGAGCCGGTCCAGCGCGGTTTGCACACGAAGAGATAGCTGCCCCCAACCTGTCATGGCTTGAATTCCTGTTCCAACCTGTTAAAGCGGCGTGTGGGCTCGATCGAGAGCGTTGTCCAGGGTGTGAGAGCGTCTGGGCGCTCGCCGAGATCGACCCACACCTCGCGCAGCCACCAGCGCTCGCCCTCCGCCCGGGCAAATGCCCGTAAGCGCATGGTTTGCGCACCCGACGACCGTGTGGGCGTGAAAAACTCAGCGGCGGCTCCAGACAGAAGAACGCCCGCTCGCATTTCTGGTGGGGAATTGTGAATGCGTGCCCCAAGCCCTTGCTGACCCGTCAATGCGTCAATCAGTGCGGGGGGCGCAGAATCAATCTCAATGCGTTGCTGTCCATTGATGCCCAAATGGGGCGCGATTATCTCATAGAGCCCCGTGGTCATTCCCAGGACGAATTTCAATTCTGAAAGATCCTCCACGGCGGCATTGCGAGGTAGGGTGGGCCAGCCAGCTGCACGGTACTGTGCCGCCTCGGCCCCACCTACGCCACTAGGAGCATCGTCCGGATCAATATAGTCCCGCACCCGCGAGCTGAGTATGGCCGCTTCGCCAGATGACAACCCGCCAGCTCGTTGAAATAGCGCCTGGAGCAGGGCGTCGCTGGCAACGTTTACGTCTACCAGCCCTCCTGATGGCGTGATTTCTACCCATACATCGCTAGACCCCAAGGCCAGGCGCAGGATGCGGTACTGACTGCCCTGGCCTTTATCGACCAGCAGCCTCTGCGCGACCACTTGTATGGCCGCGTCCAGAACAGACTCTGTACGCAAACGCTCCAGGTCGAGTGTTCCACGCTGGGCCTGCTGCCGCACCCCTTGGGCACCGGCCAGCACCACCAGTGAAAGCGCAGCTACCAACCAGAGCACCAAGATCAGGGCCGCCCCTGTGATTTGGCGTGGACGCGCTGCCATCATCGAGCCCTCGCCAGAGGGAAGACCAAGGAAGGCCAGACACCGCGTTCGTCCGCGATGTCAAGTTTGATCCGCGCTGGATAGCCTGCCTTGGAGGCATCCCATTGCTGAACCCAGTCTCCCGTTCGGCCATCCTGGTAATGCCACTGCAGCGTGCGCACGTCCGACAACAATGTCTCTCGCAATGCGATATTCCAATCCAAGGCCATCAACGCCCCGTCATAGGGAAGTGCCTCGACCGAGAGATCGACTCGGCCATTCTCGTGGCGCAAAGGGGTCATGCGAAACACGTGGAGGCCACCTGCATCCCCGCGCTCCGGCAACGGCGCAACCCAGATGACCCCTGCGGCATTGCCGCTGAAAAAATTGACAAACACATCCCCGTCGCGCCGACTGAGCAGGCGCAAGGCATCGAACTTGCGCCCCAGCCATTGGCTGACCACCAGCATGCGCTCCGAGCGCTCCATCACGCGCTGGTTGCGCTCTTCCGAGCGGCCAATCATGCCAAATCCAGCAAACATCAGCGCAACCACCGCCGTCGTGACAGCCAGGGCAATGAGCAACTCCAGCAAGGTGAAACCAGCGGAGGCGTTTTTGGAGGCGCGCGTCATGGCGCAGCCCGGTAGGGTTTCCAGGTGGTCCAGGACATGACCGTGGGGCCGTCCTTGCCGCGTGTGACCTCGACCACGACCATCGCGGCACGCAAAGGCGCTCCGGGAGCGGCACGACCATCTTCTTCCTGCAAGGGTATCTGCTGCGCCTGCGTGTGAATGCGCCAGTGCCAGTCTCCAGAAGCCCCGGCGGGTTGGCGCTCAATATCTTCGGCAAACGTGCTGGCCGCCAGTGCCGAGCGGGCCACCAGCGCAGCCTCGACCCGAGACTCAATGTCCACCACCCCTTTAGAGCTTTGCCCCACGGTTCTGTAGAGACTGGCAAGTGCAATGGACGCAATGGACATGGCCACCAATGCTTCCAGCAGACTGAAGCCTCGCTGGCGACGCATCTGTCTTGCTATGCCTCGCCTGCAACTATCGACAAGAGGCTCCAGGCGGCGCCGAATGCAAAGCTCCCCCATCATGACTCTGCCACAGCGGCGGCTTGCTCGATGGTTCCCAGCAGCCAGTTCACCCGGAAAACAACGCCCTGCCCACCGCGCGATACGGTCAAATGTCCGCCGCGGGCGCCACCATCTGGATTGAAGACAAAAATCGGCATGCCCACGTCAGACGCCAATTTGGTGTTGCGATCAGTTGCGTCCCACTGAACGCCCAGAGATGCCGGAATATCGAGGTAGACCCGCCCATCGATCACAATTTTGCGAGCCTCGGGCTGGTAACTCACAGCCACAGCCCGCCCTTCCTGAACGCTGAGCGCACGCGCTTGCCGAAGCTGGCTCGCGATATCCCGCACGGTCTGGTGATAGCGTGATCGCTCCATGAACGACTGCCCCCCCACACCCACCACCGACACCGCCATGGCCGCCACCACCAGCACCACCAGCATCTCCAGCAGCGTGAAACCGCCCACGCGACGGGCGCCTGCGCGCCTTGCACGGCAGAGCGTCTTCATGCGGCGCAACTCACCCGACAGACACCTCGCACTCCAGGCGTGCCTCAGTTATAGACATCGGCGTTTTCACCGTCACCGCCCGGCTTGCCATCTGCGCCCAGGGAGAACACGTCTGGCCCACCATTGCGACCCGGGTTCTTGTACAGGTAGGCGGCGCCCCATGGGTCGGTAGGCAAACCTTTCTTCAAGTACGGCCCCGTCCACCCCTGGGCGGTAGCTGGCCGCTCGACCAAAGCACGCAAACCCTCCGCATCATTGGGATAGCGACCAACGTCCAGCTTGAAGAGATCCAGGCTCTGCTCAACTTCCGAAATCTGGATCCGGGCTGTTTTGGACTTGGCCCCTCCGAGCTGGTCCAGTACCTTGGGACCGACCAAGCCAGCAAGCAGCGTCAAAATCACCAGCACCACCAGCAATTCAATCAGGGTGAACCCCTTGGAACGCAGGGGTGACATGGTTTTTCCATTGTTGCGAATTTCTACAATATTCATAACCATTTTTCTCAAAATATTAAACAAAAACTAAATAGTTTCATTAATCGACAGCACGCCACCCAGAATGGCAATAATGATGAAGGCCACCAAGGCGCCGAGCACAATGATAATCAAAGGCTCCATCGCGGCCAGTACACGCCCCATGGTTCGCCGTCCCTCATCCTCGTAGCGGTCTGCCAAGCCCAATAGCGTCATGTCGAGCTGGCCAGTTTCTTCGGCCACCCGAATCAGCTGCGGCGTGCTGGATTTGCCCAAATAGGGTGAGACAAAACCGGATGAAAGCCGTTTGCCCGCCTTCACCAGGCCCACCAAGGGTTCAATATCTTTGCGCAGGGCCGTGTTGGTCAGGGTGTCCACCGCAATGCGCAATGCGTCCACCATGGGCACACCACGCTGCAACAGAATGCCGAAGGTTCTGAAGTACACCGCAAACTGGAGGTTTCGCAGCACCTTGCCAAACAGCGGCAAGTCCAGCAGCAGGCTATCAAGCCGCAAGCGCCCCCCGGCAGTGGCAGCCCAGCGCGCCCCCAGGAACACCACCACGGTCACCACTAGAAGAATGGCCATCCAGTGCGAGCGAATCTGATCGCTCAAATCCACCACCAGTCGGGTCGAATAAGGCAGCTTGTCCCCCATGGAGTCGAAAATTTCCCGGAACTGGGGAACGACAAACGCCAGCAGCAACACCACGGAAAGCACCGCAACCACCAACAAGATGACGGGGTAGGTCATGGAGGAGATGACATAGTTGCGCAGCTTGTCTTCCGCCTCCAACTGCACCGTCAGCTCCTTGAGCACGACATGCAGCGAGCCGGAGGTTTCCCCCGCACGGATCAGCACCAGGTACTGACGGCCCAGATCACGCTCGAACGGCAGCAGCGATTGGTAGAGCGACTTGCCACCGCGCACCCCCTCTTCCACCCTGGCAATAAAGGCCTTCAACCGGTCGGTATCGGCCGTTTCCTTGAGCATGGCCAACGCCTTGTCAAGGGGCATGTTGGCTTGCTTCAGATGCGCCATCTCGCGGCTGAACAGCAACACTTCCGCGCGCTTGAGTTTGAGCCTGGAGCTATCGCGCTTCGGATCATCCAGGGACAAGGCCCCCGCCGCGTCCACAATGCGCACGGGCGTAACCCCTTGCCCAATCAGGCGCAATCTCGCAATTTCTTCGTTCGGCGCACGGATGCTCCCCTGGCAGGCCTTGCCATCGGACATCACGCCATCGTATTGAAAATCAATCATTTTGACGGGCGACGCGCAGGACTTCCTCAGCGGTCGTCAGACCCTTGAAGACCTTGGTGGCGCCATCCTGCAACAAGTTCCCGCCGGCATAGGCACCATCGTCACTGCCCAGCGAAGAGCCTCTCTCAAGGACGACCTTCTTGACGTCTTCCGTCAGAACCAGCAGTTCATGGATAGCCACCCGCCCGCGATAGCCCGTTCCACGGCAGGCTGGGCACCCCACAGAACGATACATGGCATGTCCTTGCGGCATCGGCACCCCCAGGGACGCTGCAGCCGCCTGGGCCTGCTCCGGCAGGAGCGGCACCTTACACTCTTCGCACAACTTACGCACCAAACGCTGCGCCAATACACCCACTACCGAAGCCGTGATCAGATACGGTTCTACCCCCATGTTGATGAGCCGGACAATCGCCCCCAGGGCGCTGTTGGTATGCAGCGTGGAAAGGACCAAATGGCCCGTCAGCGCAGCCTGAACGGCGATTTCAGCGGTTTCGCCATCCCGCATTTCGCCGATCATGATGACGTCCGGGTCCTGGCGTAGAAAGGAGCGCAGCACCTTGGCGAACGTCAGGCCGATTTGGGGCTGCACCTGCACCTGATTGAGCCAGTGCAGCCGGTATTCGACAGGGTCCTCCACTGTCAGTATCTTGAGGTTTTCACCCTCCAGTTCCTGCATCGAAGCATACAGGGTGGTGGATTTACCCGACCCCGTGGGGCCTGTTACCAGGAAGATGCCGTGGGGCACGCCGAGCATCTGCCGCATGGTCTTGAGCGTGGGCGGCGTGAAGTGCAGGCTCTCCAGGGAGAGCAGATCAAGGTTCTTTTCCAGCAAGCGCATCACGACGGATTCGCCGAACGCCGTAGGCACCGTGGAAACACGGACATCCATCTCCTTGCCGTGCACGCGGATTTTGGTGCGACCGTCCTGGGGCATGCGCCGCTCGGCAATGTCCAGCTGCGACAGAATCTTGATGCGTGACACCACGGCCGGAGCATCCTTGTTGTCGATTTCGTCAACAGGGAAAATCTCGCCATCCACACGAACACGCACGACCGATTTTTCTTCGTAGGTTTCGATATGGATGTCGGAGGCCTGGGCAGCCACAGCCTGCGAGAGGATCTGGCTCACGCGCTGAATGATGGGCGCCTCCGAGGCCATGTCCCGCAGATGCTCGATGAATTCCGATGCCTCAAACGACTCGCCGTCCGCCCCTTCGCCCTGCGATTCATCTTGCAGGAACCACTCGCTGAGCCGCCCCGATATCTCGGACTCGAGCCCAAAGCCAAGGCGGGGCACTTGACCAAATACCAGGCGCAGGGCGTCCTGCAATGACTTGCTCAGTGGGTCGGCTGATACGAAATCAGGCACAGAATCCGCATCCTCCGTGCTCCCCAGCGGAAGCAGGTTGTTTGCCAAAAGGAAACTCGTGTTGAGTCGCGAAGTATCCGGCCGCTCCCCAGGGAAGGACTCCAGACGCACCAAAGGCAGACCTACCTGCCGGGAGAGCGCCGCATAAACATCCACCTCCGACACGAGCCCCAGGCTGATCAGCAGTCGCCCCAATCGCCCACCCATGGAGCGCTGAACCTCCAGCGCCCGCTCCAGGTCGTTGCGAGTGAGCTTTTGCTCCGCCAAGAGGATTTCGCCCAGCTTTTGCGGGGAAACAAGTGCAATTGTGTCGTTACTGTTCATTGGAAATTCACCTACTTCCAGGACGAACCAACGGCCCGGAACGCCCCTGGCAACCATGCAGGAGCCCATGCATCCACATCTTGAAATACCGCCATCGCCCAGGCACGAGGGTGGAAAACACCACAAAGCGCTTGAACTGGCGGAACGCCATGTGGCACTTTGACCCATGGCCCAAACGGCTCGAGCGCAGCATGAGCACGAAGTTTCGTGCTTGATAGTAATGGCGCCATGGCGCGTGCATGGGAATTTCCCGCCCCATGACGCGAACCACCTTGTCTCCCAGCGTGTGCTCCAACTGCGCTGCACAGGCGCCATAGATCAGATAGCCTTGGTCGCGAGCGCGCAGACACCACTCGGTATCCACCCAATCGATGAAAAAATCCTCCCGCATCCACCCTACCGCGCGCAGGGCAGCGGCAGGAATCAGACACCCGGATGCGATCACATGGTCGACCTCCCATACCTCGCCCGCACCGGAGCATGGAAGCCACCGCACACGCCCCTCTCTGACCACGCTGAAGGGCGTGCGCTCCACCTTGCGCCGAGGGTCAAAATGACGGGCGCCGATGGCTGCGGCCAAAGGCCGGTCTGCCAACGCAGTCAACAGACGCGGCACCATATCGGGGCTGGGCAGGCTATCGTCATCCATCAGCAAGACATGGGTGGCCCCACACGCCAATGCGCGCTCGATGCCGCGATTTTGCGCCGCACCGATGCCCAGATTTTCGGTGAGCCAGACTGGATGCACTCGTTCAGCCGGCCAAAGGCATTGCAGTTGCTGCAGCGCGTTCGAGGATGCGTTGTCCACCCAAACAATGGCACCCACCTGCTCCAGCAGCCGATTGAACTGCCGCACCAGTTGCTGTGAATTGCTTTGGTACGAAACCACCACGGCAATGACTTGCGAAGACCCGTTCATCAGCGCCCCACCCCAGAGCCTGCCAACTCAGTGTGCATAAGCGCTTCGTACTGCTCGGTGATGAGCTCCCAAGTGTAATTTTTTGCAATGATGCTCCGAGCCCCCACCGCCAGCGCCAGCCTCTCGTCAGGCGCCAATGCCCTTACCCGCCCCAGAACTGCAGCCAGTTGTTCCTCCGTGCTGAAGAAGTAGGCTGCGTCACGGGCCACCTCCCGATTGAACGGATTGTCATGGGCAACAACGACATTGCCGCACGCCAGCGCCTCAAGCAACGAGGGGTTGGTGCCGCCCACCGAGTGCCCATGCAGATAACAGGCGGCATGCACACGCAAACACTTGAGCTGCTCTGTTTCGTAGATACCGCCCACGAAGCGCACCCGATCGCTGGCCAGCGCCTTCAACTGCCGCTGGTAGGGCGTGGCGGCGCCAGACACGTCACCGACCACCACCAGTGGCCAGTCGCCACCATGCAGCAGATAGCCCCGGATGATCTCCAGCACATGGTTTTCCGGCTCTGGTCGCGCCACCACCAGCATGTAGCGCTGAGCCTGGAGCCCCCAGGCAGCGAGCCCCGAAGAATCGACCGCATCGGCCTGGACCAGTTCAGCGCCATACGCGATGAAGCTGCTCGGCGCGCCGCCCGGATAAGTCTGGTTGAACCGCTGCGCAATGGCCTGTGCATCGGCGATGAGGCGCGTAGCCGCCTTGGTGCTCACCCATTCCATGCAGCGCAAATAAGCGCGTGCGCCCCGCCCCCATTTGCTGCGCGCCCATTCCAGACCATCCACATTGATCCAGACTGGCACGCCGAACACGCGGGGCCACCAGCAGGCCCAGGCAGCGCCGTAGCCCAGCATATAGACCAGGTCGTACCCACGGCGCGCGTCCCACAGACAAGCGCAGTCGTAGGCCAGCACCGACGCAGCCCCCCAACTGGGCTTGCGGCGGGGGCGGACCCGAACCCCTTGATAGAAGGTATCCTGCGCCGGTTGCTCTTCGCACTCCGCATAGACCGTGACCTGGTGCCCACGCGATGCCAGGCGCGTTGCCAACTGCTCGGCAAACGTCTCAAAGCCCCCGTAGTTCGCAGGGATGCCTCGCGCACCCAGTATGGCGATCCGCCGTGGAGCCGACTGCCGCCCCGCCCCGGCCACAGGCACCGAAGGTGTGCTCAAAGGTCCGCCTCGGCCAGCGATCGCCCCGCCTGGTCCTTCGCCGACAACTGAATCGCGACATCCAAAGTCGGCCAGGAGATCGCAAGCTGCGGATCGTCCCAGCGAATGCAGCGTTCGTGTTCGGGACTGTAGTAGTCGGTGGTTTTGTAAAGAAAGTCCGCACTCTCGCTGAGCACCACGAAGCCGTGGGCAAAGCCGGGCGGCACCCACAGCTGGTGCTGGTTGTCCTCACTGAGCTCCGCGCCCACCCAGTGGCCGAAGGTGGGCGAGCTCTTGCGGATGTCCACCGCCACGTCGAACACCGCGCCGCGCACCACGCGCACCAGCTTGCCCTGGGGCTGCTGGATCTGGTAGTGCAGGCCGCGCAGCACGCCCTGGGTGCTGCGGCTGTGGTTGTCCTGCACGAAGGCGTGATTCGTGCCGGTGGCCTCGTTGAAGGCCTGCTGGTTGAAGCTCTCGAAGAAGAAGCCGCGCGCGTCGCCGAAGACCTTGGGTTCGATCAGCACGACGTCGGGGATGGACAGTCGGGTCGCCTTCATCAGTACACCTTTTCTTTCAGCAGCCGCTTCAAGTATTGACCATAGCCATTCTTGGCCAACGGCTGCGCCAGTTGCTCCAGCCGGGCGACGTCGATCCAGCCCTGGCGCCAGGCGATTTCCTCGGGGCAGGCGATCTTCAGGCCCTGGCGCTGCTCCAGCGTGGCGATGAACTGGCTGGCGTCCAGCAGGCTGTCGTGCGTGCCGGTGTCCAGCCAGGCGTAGCCGCGGCCCATGATTTCGACGCTCAAGGCGCCCTGCTCCAGGTACAGGCGGTTCAGGTCGGTGATTTCCAGCTCGCCGCGCGGCGAGGGTTTGAGGCGCTTGGCCATCTCGACCACCTGGGCGTCGTAGAAGTACAGGCCGGTGACGGCGTAGTTGCTTTTGGGGGCCTGGGGCTTTTCTTCCAGCGACAGCACCTTGCCCGTGCCGTCGAACTCGGCCACGCCGTAGCGCTCGGGGTCGTGCACGTGGTAGGCAAAGACGCTGGCGCCGTCAAGGCGGCCCATGGCATTGGACAGCAACTCAT